>JAKSDL010000325.1 GCA_022360105.1 Pseudomonadota bacterium | reverse complement strand
CACCCAAAACCGAGTTAGTGAGCAAACTGAAGCTTGCTAAAAAGCCCAAAATAAAAGACCAAGCGCCTCTCAGTGCATTATTGGCAAAAAGCAGCAACGGGCTTTCCGCTACCTCTTTATGGAACAACTCGGGACTTTCCATTGATGAATTTTATCGCCAATTGAAAACGGAAATGAAGAATGGTTGGATCGTAGAACCCCAAAAAGCCGAAGTTCACATTATTGATGAAAAAGGTTAGAACCCATGCGCATTGAAAGTCTGTTTATCAAGGAATTCAGAAACCTTCGTAAATTTAATATCGACTTCACAGCAGAAGGAAAGGATGCCGACGGCGACCCCATTGCTTTTAACAGTCACGCCGTCATCGGTCAAAACGGTTCCGGCAAATCCAACCTGCTGGAAGCCATCATCATGATCTTTAGGGATCTTGACCTTAAGAACAAACCGGAGTTTGTTTACAAATTGGTTTATGAAGTTCGGGATCATCGGGTTGAAATAAACGCCAAAACAACTGCTGAATTTCCCGAGGTAACCATAGACAAGAAAAAGCGTTCAGCTAATTTTCTTTTCGAAAATGCCAACGAATTCCTCCCTTCCAACATTTTTGTGTACTATTCAGGTAAAAACCAACGGATTGAGGAGTTGTTTCAAGCTCATCAAAACCGCTTTAATCAAACCTTCAGAAAAAACCGGGATGATTTGATGCGCCGTCTGTTTTATTGCAGGGGTGGTCATTCGCAACTCGTTTTATTGGCCTGTTTGTTGTCTGATGACCCGGTCTTCAAACAGATTCTGGAAAACCTAAATATCGAGGAATTGGAATCTGCCTTGTTCGTACTGAAACAACCCAACCGTCTGAAACAGAAGCTAACCGAGGATGATGTTACCAATGGGGATCAACGTTTCTGGTTTGCACAGGGAACAGCGGTTTCAAACTTCCTCGATAAATTGTGGGACCTGTCCATTGCCCCCATTCAAGAAACCACCTCAAAACGAATCGATTTTCGCGGTCGTAAGGAGTTCCAGGAGCAACTCTATCTTTTTCTACCCGATAAACAGTCTTTGGAAAAGCTAGGAGACCTGGTTGGACCGTCGCAGATGTTCTTTCGCTATGCCGAGGGAGCGTATATCGGGGATTTAATCGAAGAGGTTCGTATCACCGTCAAACACAAAAACAGCGATGGCACCATTCGTTTTGACAATATCTCGGAAGGGGAAATGCAGTTACTAACCGTCTTGGGACTAATGAGGATCACCAACGAGGACCATTGCCTGTTTTTGCTAGACGAACCGGACACTCACCTGAATCCCATCTGGAAACTGCGTTACTTTGATGAAATAGAAAAGATCATTAAACCTTCTAATGACAAAAGCAAACGGGGCAACTCACAAATGCTGGTCGCAACCCATGACCCGATCATGGTTGGAAGTTTACGGAAAGAGCAGGTGCGAATCCTTCGTAAAGACGACGACAAAAGCATAGTCACAGAACCCGATATACATCCCCAGGGAATGGGAATCACCGGACTACTCAAAAGCGAACTTTTTGGCTTGAGTTCAACCCTGGACTCTGAAACCCAGCGCAGATTGCATCGCAGGAATTACCTCTATGCTTTGGGAAAAAAAAGAGACAAAACCCAGGATGAGGAACTGGCCAGACTCAGCAATGAACTATCCGATCTGGGTTTTGCAACCGAATTTAAAGATCCCTATTTTGACACGTTTGTAAAAAAAATGGCCATACATACTAAATTCCATAAAGAAGTCCTTACACCTGAAGAACAGAAAGAACAGGATGCACTGGCCGACGAGATCATTGACGAAATCCTTCGTGAGGAGGGTACCCCATGATTTATATTGATTATGAGAACAGAACACCAATGGACACAGATATCGATGGCTGGGAACCCTGGTCTGAAAAAAAGTGGAACAAATGGTTGAAGAAGTCAAAAGAATTACTCGACAAACTGGAAAAACTGAATAGGGTAGGCAAGATTAAAGAGCGAAACAAACTCATTGACAAAAACAAGGGGCATTGGGGCAACCTCAAACCCTGGTTAAAGCAGCTTTCAAAAGGGAAGTGCTGGTTTTCTGAAGTACGTGACTTATACAGTCATTGGGACGTGGAACATTTTCGTCCCAAAAAATTAGCCAAATCTTTGGATGGATTCGAACATGACGGATATTGGTGGTTGGCTTTTGATTATACCAATTATCGTTTGTGCGGAAATGTGGGCAATCGAAAAAAAGGAAACCGCTTTCCGCTCAAAAAAGAATCAGATCGCTCTACCTATGCAGAACGATGTGAAGAATCGGAAGCTCCTTATTTAATAGATCCAATCAACATTCTAGATGTTTTGTTGATTGCTTTTAATGAAGAGGGAGATGTAATTCCGGCCCCAGGTATATCCGAATGGGACGAAAAAAGGGTGGAAGAAAGCGTTAAAATACTAAAACTAAACGAACACGAACCCCTAACTGAAGCCAGAAAAAAGGTTTGGCAGGAAATAAACAGGGAAATTGACTTATATAAAAAGGCTTTGAGCAGGGACCCCCGGGGCAACAACCCTGTTGCCAGAAACCAGGCGAAAAATCACCTACGAAAAATCAGATCCATGACCCTTCGGGACGCCGAGCTTTCCTCAGTAGCCAAATGGTGCGTCTCCTTCAAAAACGACCCCAAACTCACACGCCTGGTAGCCTGATAGTTGAAAAGCTAGGGCAGTACACCAATTTCATATTCTCGTTGAATATAATTAGCTTTATTTAGATTTGGGCTTGATTTCAGCCCCGACAGTTGTTTCCAAAATGGAAATAACTGTGCCTTGCATGGTTCTCTGCTTTCAAAGATGTAGGCCTTATGCTTTAAAAAGAAAGGAATGCAAAGCCCAAACAATAGTGCAAAGCGTTATTGCGTGAGTTAAATTTCCTTTTTCAAAAGAAAAAGTCCAGTTTTCTCCTGCCTATTTTGGAGAAAAAGAACAGAAAACTTGTTGGCTCCGCTGATATTCCAAAAAATATCCTCTCTTTCGGGGAGCAAAGCAGTCGTTAGAGAACTTCAAAATATCTGTTGTGATTCTTTGAAGTTGTTCGGAAATTCCTAATAACTTGAAGGGCTGGGCAGAATAACGAACATAGATTTCATCAAAAAAGGTATGGAGCTTACTGATTTGCGGGTGAATAGCTAAAGAGATATGTCCAAACAATTGGATTACTAAATCAGGGGACAGCATACCAATGCCTGAATACTCTGAAAGCAGAACATCCTCGAAAATCAAGTCTGATGAAATTTCTTCGATTGTTCGATACCAGTCCCATCATCAAGAGGAATTAGTCACTGGATTCGTCTCCAGAACGAT
>JAKSDL010000477.1 GCA_022360105.1 Pseudomonadota bacterium | reverse complement strand
TTTGAAAGACAATTTCTTTAAGTGCAATTACTTCTTTATTAATTACAATTCTGGCTCCACAGTTACCTCTTCTTAGCAACACTATTGGATGTCCTGAAACGTACTCTGAATATGTAAAATCATGCTTGATCAAACTTGCCCCTCCTCCAGACATCTTGCCTGAATATTTCACGTTTATAGCAATTATATGGCTTACAAGTGATTCTGCTGGAGATATAGAACGATTAGTAAGTTTTGCAGTTTGTGATTTTTAATCTTATCGATTTGAGGATGTTTCCTTGGTTTGAATAAGTTTGAAGTAGCGAGATTCCTTGAAATAGTTTATATTTCAGTTGACTAAACAAAAAATATAAAGAGGAATCCCGCCATGACTTATCATAATAAAGAACGAATGGTTTTTCCACCTGTAAAAGGCAGAAAAGTAGAAGCCCAATTTAATGGGGGCAATATCACATCGGATGGAGGAGTGATGTTGCTACGCCAAATTGATCGTGAACTCAGTCTTACCAAAGAGGCAGCCAAGCTCATCAAAGATCCCAGGCAACCAAAGAAAATCACCCATTCGATTTTGAGTATGCTGAGACAGAGAATCTACGGCATTGCTCTCGGTTATGAAGACGTCAACGATCATGACAACCTTCGTCATGATATCGGTATTCAATCCGCTCTTGAGATTGATCGGAAGGGGTCAAGTAGCCCAACCCTTTGTCGTTTTGAGAAATATGCCAATAGAAAAGCCATTGTTGGCTTCCATCGGATTCTACTGGATCGGTTTGTTGCCTCCTTTAAGAAACCACCCAAAAAACTGATCCTCGATTTTGATGCCACCGATGATCCGGTTCATGGAAAACAAGAAGGCAGATTCTTTCACGGCTATTATGATCATTACTGTTTTCTTCCTCTGTATGTATTCTGCGGAAAGCAGTTATTAGTCAGTTATCTCCGTCCTTCCAATCAGGATGCAGCCAAACACGCCTGGTCAATTCTGGCATTGCTGGTAAAAGCATTAAGAAGACAGTGGCCGGAAGTAAAGATCATCTTCAGGGCTGACAGCGGCTTCTGTCGTCATCAACTCTTCAATTGGTGTGAAAGGCATCAGGTCGATTATATTGTTGGCATAGCCCGCAATGACGTACTTGAAAAGCACTCACTCAAAACCCGGGCTCAAGCAGCCTTGCTTTTTCTGAAGAGCGAAGAGAAACAGCGCCTGTTCAATGAGTTTCTTTATGCTGCCGGAACCTGGAAAAAAAGACGCCGGATCCTTGTCAAAGCAGAGGTCAATCCCTTGGGGCCGAATACTCGGTATGTTGTGACCAATCTGAAAGGAGATCCTCAGAAACTGTATGATAAGCTCTACTGTGCAAGAGGAAACATGGAACTTTCCATAGGTGAACAAATAAGCTTTTACTCGGATCGAACCAGTTGTCACCAATGGTGGGCTAATCAATTCCGCTTAATGCTATCATCCTTTGCCTATGTATTAATAGATACCTTACGGCGGGTTCATCTCAACCGAACGATACTGAAAAAGGCACGTTGTCGGACAATATGCGATAAGCTGCTGAAAATCGGTGCCGTTCTCACGCGTAACACCCGAAGGATCCGTTTGATGCTATCTGAAAGCTATCCTCATCAACGATTGTTTTGGGCTGTTTACCGCAAGCTATGCCCTGGTTAAGGGGAAAAAGAGCTGTCCCCGGCTCTGGCAAAAGAATGGGGGTAAGGGGGAGTTGTGTCAAAAAATCGAAAAATCAGCTGACTTTATCGAAAAGCCCCTTTTGAAAGGCGTAATAGCGCAAAAACAAGTTCAAACATTCTTGCTTTAATACGATCATGAAATATTCAGGTTAGATGTCCTTTAATTCCCAATGACACAATATCCAACACTTCGAATTGAATTTTATTAACCAAAACGTCCTCTCCGCCTTTGTTTTTTATTCGAAAATCTACCAAATATTTGTTTTTTTCTGATGCTTGATCCGGATCGGTAATCGTTGCTTGATGGACCTGAACATCGGTTATGATCAATTCTCCTTCTGAATTTTGTCAGACCGCAATGTAACTAGGGCGACAATGATAGGTATCACGATAGAAGCAATAGTCCATTTCAGATTCGCTCGTAAAAAACTCAGGAATCCTTTCATGTTTATCCTACTATCATCGATGAAGTGTGTTCTTGAATTAAGAATTTTTGGGAAAACATTTAAACTCATGATGTTTGGATTAAAAAAAATGATAATAGTTCTGCAGTATTTACAGCTGTGAAATATTTTGTGGATACAATATCAAATCCATTTCTTATTCGTTTATCACTCAAAAATCAGGATGAAGGATCAAAAACGACAGGCGAATAGAGGATGAAAATATTATCGAAGATTAACTATAAACCCGGCGAGGTGAACATTCCAAAGAACCACCTCTATTTATAGTTTGATTTGAATAATTCTTGATTATATAATGCAAACTGTAGCAGATTTACGGAAGGGTCTCTCGCAATCATGAGCAAAGGCAGTATTTATGCTGCCGCACAGATTCTGTCTTGTGATATAAAAAAACACCATAAAATGAGACAATTTGCTTTTCATTGATTCGATTTTTGAATAATCTCAGAAAATCAAAAGGATAGAAAATCAATATGTCATATTTTACGGGGCACAACGAAAAGGACAATTTTGTTTTTATTAAGGGATACGGCGAATTATCAACAGAAGAATATCAAAATGGATCAATGGAAATCGTTAGCCTGTTGTCCAAACATCGATCCCAACGACTGCTTGTGGATAACAGCTTGATAGATAATCAGGCTTCAATTGCAGAGCTTTATCAGCTACCTGATTTCTTCAAATGCATTGGATTACCCAAATCCACCAAAGTTGCCTACTTCATTGATATGGCGGTTCCGAGTGCCGAAGAGTTCAAGTTTTTCGAAACCGTCTGCAGGAATAAGGGGTACTATATAAATTTGTTCCAAACATTTGTACAAGCAGTAAACTGGCTCATCGAAGATAAGCTGTGACATTTTCAATATATCGTACTTTACCTTAAATGCAGCTTAAATGACTCCAAATGTCTACGGTCGGTGTTCAAACTTAAATTTTTTAGAACTGGAGCGGAAGACGGGTCTCGAACCCGCG
>JAKSDL010000315.1 GCA_022360105.1 Pseudomonadota bacterium | reverse complement strand
ACAGAATCGACCCGAAAACTCTGAAATACAAAATTCTAAGCCATTTGGCTCATGAAGGGCACCATATCTGGTATTCTCACGGATTTGAGAAGAAAGACAGCTGGTATTGGTGCCAGGAAGGTTTTACGGAATACATCGCTGAAAAAGCCACTTTTGAATTGGGATTAGGGACCGAAACACATTTTAAGAAAGCTTTGGCACAAAGATATGTCGATTATAACCGCCTTTCAATCAAAAATAGCATCAGCCTGCTTCAGGCATCCTTGAACAGGAATCGAACGCAAGAAGAACGGGATTTGTTTTATGATAAGGGAATGCTGGTCGCTTATCTATTGGATAAGCGGCTGAATGTTCAAGGTAAAAATCTGGAAACCTTTATGGCAGATTTTTATAAAACCCATGCCATCCCGGGACTCCCGGTAGGAAACCAGGAGATCATTCGATACATTGACGAATACCTGGGCGATACCTCGTTTACTGAAAAATATGTTTTAGGAACCGGGCCTATTCCTTTTGAATCTCTTGACCTGGGTATGGAGTATTACTGGTGGAAAACCGAACGCTACCTTCCTCCACTGGCGTTTCCTTATAACATCTTGGTAGCATTGTGCACTTTATTAGTACTCATACTCTTGTCTTGGGTGACTATTCGTTTTGTTAGAAACAGAATCATGCGGATCAAATCCGGCAAACCGTCAGAACGCAATGTAACTGCTTAAAACCTAAAAAATTCGATTCTAATAGGATGCTTGATTATCAGTATTCACAGTCGTTTCTATAAAATTAGCCATGCATTACTCGCAGAATTGTTTCAAAATGTTGGTTTAACCCCGTAGGGGTGGTATAGAAGTAGCCAGCGGTTTCAACCGCTGGTAATTGAACGCCGATGTTTCATGAGTCCCATAGGGACGACACAGGCCATATTGGATGTTATGGCGCCCCTACAGGGCTGAAAAGTTAAGGGGGATTCTGCCCAGTGGTTGAAACCACTGGCTACTATATTTCACTCCTACGGAGCTTTCTGCCAATTGGAGTTTATCAATTGGATATGTTCCTGACTCAAACCCAATCCAGAAAGGGATACCAACCCTTTTAACCTTTACAGGTCATTTGCCATGGACAGACTAATTCCAGCTGTATTGGTCATCCTTGTTTCATTCACAGCATGCACCCCAAAACATCCCCATATCGATAGTTTTGAAACAGTTTGGGAAACAATACATGAGGATCATTATGATCCGATATTTGGGGGAGTAGACTGGGAAGAATCCCGCAGAAGGTTTCAACCTCTGATTGCAGGGGCAACATCGATATCAGAGTTTAATGACATTGTTAACGAAATGCTTTTTGAAATGAATCTCTCGCATCAACTGGTCATAGATCCTAAAGATCTAGAGAAAAGTCTTCCGGTTCTATTTGCCCCGGGGAGTATCGGAATCCAGGTTAGGATATTGAACGGCCGAGTCGTGGTATCATCTGTCGAGAAAGATTCACCAGCGGATCAGCAGGGTATAAAAATCGGATACACCATAATAAAAATTGGAAACACCAGCACTGAAAAGCTGATCAAAAATCCACGCATGATTCCACCCTTTAATTCCCGCCATAAGCAAAACAGGGCTGCCAATGATGTTATGGCCTTGATTTACGGGGCACCAAATACTGATGTCAAGCTCACTTATCTGGATTATCGGGCAAACAGGATTGAAAAAACTTTTATACGCAAAGGACTGGAACCAACTGCATCAGAATTCAGCGCTCTTCCGCCTTATTATTTGAATATAAAATCAAAAGTCATTGACGGTAGTATCGGATACATCTGGATTAGTCAATTTGATGATTCTCTTGAGTCAGATCTCGAAGATATTCTCAAATCCATGGCCGATACAAAAGGAATCGTCATTGATTTAAGGGGGAATTCGGGAGGGTTCTTCAGCGCTGTTGACTGGCTGGCTGAGCAGCTTATCACCGAAAAAACTGTCTTTTATCAAATGAAGTTTAGAAACAGAACAGTGAATAACCGAATTTCTCCAACTAAAAATGGATATAAAGGGCAAGTGGTCGTTTTGATAGACGCATTAAGTACTTCTGCAAGTGAAGCCTTTGCAGCCGGCATTCAGGAAATAGGCCGCGGGGCTGTAATCGGTGATCGCAGTCCCGGATTTATTTTGGGTTGCAAATGGAAAGAATTATCCAACGGCGCTGTTTTTATGCATACCGTTGCACAAATTCTTTCGCCAAATGGAAAGCTTCTTGAGGGGCATGGTGTAATACCTGATGTAGAGATTGCACTCGATGCCATACAATTGAAAAAGGGTGAAGACAGTCAACTGAATGAGGCAGTTAAATATATCAATGCCCAGGTTTTGCACCTAGAAAGCTAGTATCCGATTTGGTTTGCAGATTTCGTAGGACGTATTATTTGTAAAAAGAATCCGGAACAGATAGTGATTCGTTGCCATCAATTACTAAATCTAAAAAATATTGGTATTACAGTTACCCCTCAAAAAGATGAGATCAAAACTATCAATTCTTTTGGCAGTGTTACTAGGATTTGCAAGTTTTGCGAAAGCCAACAATTTCGGATTTACACACTTCCAAATTGCAGCAGAACCTATACCCATCAATTATCATGTTCTGGCTTATGACGGAAAATTTATAAACAGAAAGCCGGTTATACTTTTCCTGCAAGGGTCCGGACCAAAGCCCATTTTTTGGAAGAAAGGTGCCCAAACAACAACACCCATCGCATTCAGCAGAGAACAGCTGAGAAACTTCTATTTTGTTATTATCCGTAAGCCGGGAATGCCGTTTTATGCGGATTCAGATTTCAAGGTCCCAAAGATTTATCACAAACTATTGAATTTCAACTACAGAGTTAAAACGGCCTCACTTGTATTTAGAGAGCTTTTAAACAAGAAGTGGGTAGACAAAAAGAAGATTATCTTAGTTGGAATTTCCGAGGGTGCTTATCTGGCTCCCAGGGTAGCTGTTCAAAACAATGGAATTACTCATTTGGCTTGTTTTTTAGGTGGCGGTCTTTCCCAGGCTTATGATCCGGTCTTTAATATTTTAAATGATAAGAAGCATGCGGGCGAGCATTCGGAGGCGTTGCTGAATGATGTCGAGGACTATTTGCAGATATTGCGAGACATAAACAAAGATGCCGAGTCGACTACCAAGTTTTGGAGGGGGCATACGTACAAAATGTGGTCCGGTTTTTTCGATTACTCACCGAAAAACGACCTCATTAAATTGGATATTCCAATATTTTATGCCGTTGGTTCAAAGGATAGAGCCTCTCCTTTCGAGGGAAACATAATGGTACCGGTGGAATTTGCCCGTCTTGGAAAAAAGAACTTAACATTTGAAATCTGCAGAAACTGCGATCACGGTTTTAATGAGGTCTTAAGCGACGCTGAATCTAGATTCACTCCAAGGTTCGAGGAGTATACCAATAAATTTTTTCAATGGTTGAATAAACAATGAAAATCAACTAATTCTTTCTTGTTGTTTGATTTGAGCGGTTCTCACTTTCTATATCAAAGCAGATTTTTAACTATTGTTCCTTCTTTCATAACTACCTGGGTTTTCTCCATCGTCTGTTCAAAGATGGACAGGTCCTCCAGGGGGTTGCCATCCAACACGATTAAATCTGCAAGTTTGCCCGGTTCCAGGGTTCCCAGTTCTTGATCCATCCCGATCAGTTCCGCGTTTGTTTTAGTAGCTGAAACGATCGCCTTCCAGGCTCCCATGATTTCTCCTTTGATACGAATTTCCCGTCCTTTTAAATGTTGGAAGGGTCCAATGATGTCAGATCCACTGCAAATCCTGACACCGGCAGCCATGGCCAATTCAATAGCTTGCTTACCTGCTTGTCTGACGAGCTCGTTTTTTTCCAGGTAAAAATCGCTTAAATCAGCACTGGCTTCATCGGCTAAAATATCGTAGGTAACAAGGGTGGGAACATAATAGGCGCCTTGTTCAGCCATTTTGGCCGCACAGGCTTCATCCAGCAGATTTCCGTGTTCGATACTTTTAACACCCGCGACCAGACAATTCATTATCGCTTTTGGGCCGTATGCATGAGCCATTACGTACTTTCCGGAAGCTTTTGCAGTCTCCACGATGGTTCTAAGCTCTTCCACGGAGTATTGCCATTCGCCGGGTTTGTCTGTGGGTGAAGAAACTCCACCATCTGCAGCGACTTTTACCTGATCTGCGCCACGACGAATGACCTGGCGGGTGCCGATCAGAACATCATTGATTCCATCCCTGATTTCCGGATAAATTCCCAGGCTGTTGCGAGGTAAAGGATTTTCACGTGATCGACCTCTTTCATCGAAGTGACCGCCGGTGGGGGTCATGGGATTGGCACTGATAAACAGTCGGGGGCCTTGAATCAGACCTTGGTTCACAGCAACCTTGAAACTCCAGTCCAATCCGGCAGCATCGCGCAAGGTGGTAAACCCTAATTGCAGGTCGGTTTCCAGAACTTGAGTGACCCTTAGCACATAAACAGCGGGCAGTATATCCGCTGTTTTCTTCATGGAGACTTCAAGGTTTCCTGCATGCACATGAGCATCGATCAGCCCCGGCATGATTGTTTTACCGGTGATATCGATCTCAGTCGTATCGGGAGGAATAGGGTTCTCACCTTTTTTGCCGGCTGCTTTTATTCGGTCACCGTCAATGAGTACCACCGAGTTATCAATAGCAGCATCACGAGACCCGCAGATCAATTGTCCGCCTGTGAAGGCGATTTTTTGGTTTTTAGGGTTCAAGTCTGTTTCGGAAAGGTTGTTCATCTTAGGTAAACCGGTATTTTTTGGATAAGAGAAATGTGCTTCAGTTTAACTGGCAGTCAAGTTGATGGGCAACGAGTTGCCCATCCTACAATTGATCCTAGTTCTGATGACAAACGGTAGGGCGGCCCTACGTGGCCGCCGGAGAATAGGATTGGAAGAATAAACAAAAAGACATTAGATGGTTTTGTGCGCATAGAATAAGACTTTGCAATATTTCTTAGGATTAGGCACTATAAGGGCTTGTCGGCGGCCGCGTAGGGCAGCCCTACCACTTGTAAGCTGCCTCAATCAGGATTTTGATAAATAACTCAAGTTTTGCACCTGTTTTTGCAGTAGACGATTTATATGGTGTAAAACCACCATCAGCTATTCAGTTAAAAGCATTTGGCTATTAGCGATCAGCTGCTAGCTTTGATACGACTCGCTTCGCTCCATTATTTTGAGTATTAATGTAAACGTACCGAAGGTGCTCAGTTTAAAGCAAAAAGCTAACTGCCAGTAGCTAATAGCTTGTATGTATAAGTCATCTTCCTCAGTGAACTGCAGAGCCAATGATAGAATAAAACAGGGGTGCGAAACTTGAGTAAATAAATAAACAAAGCACTTCCTTATCGTTCAATCTTAGGGTTCAATTCCTCACGCAGCCAGTCGGAGAAAAGATTGATTCCCACCACCAGCAAAACAAGGGCTAATCCTGGAAACACAATCATCCACCACATACCGGCATACACATAGTTTTTGCCAATAGCTACCATCATACCCAGTGAAGGTTCTGTGAGTGGAACTCCCACCCCAAGAAAGCTCAGGGTTGCTTCCAGCATAATCACCACTGCCAGGTCCACAGCAATAATCACAAATATCGGTGGAATGGCATTAGGCAACAGGTGTTTCAATAACAAACGTCGATCACTGGAACCGGTTGCTTTGGCCGCCATGACATAGGCTGCCCCTTTAATATCGAGGACACTTCCCCGCATGGTTCGGGCGTATTTAACCCAACCGGCAATACAGATCGCAACGATCACAATAAAGATGCTGCCACCCTTAAAAATCCCCAAAAACAGGATTGCCCACAAGGTTGTTGAAAAAGAATAGAAGGTATCGGCGATCCTCATGATAACCGCGTCCAGCATGCCGCCATAATATCCCGAGAGCAATCCCAGGATAATTCCGAATATTCCTGCAATCAAAACGACTCCAAAGGCCACGATCAGGGAGGTTCTACATCCGTATATGATGGTGCTTAAAATACACCGGCCCTGGTCATCAGTGCCCAGAAGGTATGGTATTGTGCCGCCTTCCATCCAGACTGGTGGTGTCAGAAAGTGTTCCAGACTAACAGCACTCAGATCGTAGGGGTTTTGAGGTGTAATCCAGGGTGCCAGCAATGCTGCCAAAACAAATATCAGCAAGATCACACTACCGATAAGAGCGGAAGGATCATGCAGGTAGCTATACAGCATTTTTGATTGAATTCGTCGGTTACTCATAGCGTATCTTGGGATT
>JAKSDL010000693.1 GCA_022360105.1 Pseudomonadota bacterium | reverse complement strand
GACCCTGGATGCAATCGATCCGGGATCAAAACAGCCGGAATACAAGATCTGCGCTGTAAAAATTCAAAAGGTATAATTATGGCGGTTGCAGGACTTTTGGTTCATGCCCTAAAAGAGGATCTGTCCCGAATCGAAGATTCGATTCGGCAGATGCCTGAGATGACCACATACGGCTGCCATCAGGATCAATTCATTGTGGTCGTGGCTGAAGCCCATTCCGATGAATTGGAAGATGTCGTAGCCGGACTTCAGGACATTGACGGTGTGTTAAGTCTCTATACGACTTATGTCACCGTGGAGGACGAAACCAGCGCTGATTAAGATTTGATGTGAAACGATTCCTCCGTCCCCCGGGAGCCAGGTCGGAAAAAGATTTCCTGGCGCGCTGCCTTCAATGCGGGCAGTGTGCCCAGGTTTGTATTTATGATTGCATCCGAATGCAAACCGGATTCAACCTCTTTGTTTCAGGAACTCCGAAAATCGATCCGCCTGAAGCTCCATGTTTTTTATGTATGCGCTGCAGTTCCATCTGCCCTTCAGATGCATTGGAAGATGTTGACATCGAAGAGGTAAGGATGGGCTATGCAGTGCTGGACAGGGAAGAGTGCTACACCTGGTCCGGACTCCTGATTTGCCGTAGTTGCTACGAGCGTTGTCCCTTGAAGGCAACGGCTATTGTTCTTGAACGTGGTGAATACCCGGTGATTACGGATCAGTGTGCCGGGTGTGGGGTGTGCGAGCATGTCTGCCCCAAAAAAGCCATTGTCACTTATCCCACCCGGTTTGCAGAAAAATGAAAAAACCCTCTCTCCATGCCGTACGCAGAACTGTGCAGGTGGTAACTGCCGTCTCGTTTATCGTGATTCCTCTCCTTAATCACTTTCGCATCAGTTTTGTGTACGGCAACTTTCTCTCCTTTCGCTTTTTTATGATTCCCCTGGCGGATCCCCTGGCAGTACTGCAGATTTTTCTTAAAAACAATTACCTTTCAGCAGATCTTATCATTGGTGCCGCAATTGCCCTGGTACTGGCAGCAATTTTGGGTACGGTCTTTTGCTCCTGGATTTGTCCCTTTGGCCTGTTTTCTGAGTGGGCGCATATGTTTTCTCGTCGTTGGAAAAAGAAAAGAAAAAGCAAAAAAAGTGGTTATAACATATCCGGTTTTAAAATGAAGTCAGGTCTTTTTATAATTGGAATTATCGGCTTTCTGGTCTTTTCCACTACGCCCGTCTTAAACCAGCTGTCGTTGCCTGCCTGGTATTCCCGCATCTTTCAATTCTGGTTTGAGCAATGGCATGTCTCACTGGCCATTTTGGGGTTGGGCTCAATTCTGATTATTGAAGTGCTGATGGGAAGACGTTTATGGTGCCGTTATATCTGTCCGCAATCGGTATTGATCACTCTCGCCAAGCAGGTCAACCCGCGCCGGATGAGGGTCTGTTATGACACCGAAAAATGCCTCTGCCGACAGACCACCAATCACCCCTGCCATAAAGCTTGTTCCCTTGGCTTTGATCCCAAAAATGTCAATCGCTGGATGGAAACGGACTGCACGAACTGCGGTGAATGCATCACCGCTTGTAAAAAAAGGGGAAAGGCTCTTTCCTTTGGTTTTTCAAAAAAGCTGTAACCGCTCTAATGGGTGATTGATACAGGTTGTTCTCCGAAGTACTATCCTACTTTATCCCAAACACGAACTTTGTTACCCGGTTTGACTTGGCAACTTCGCAACATAGTGGCGAAAGGCAGGAGCTGGTCAAGTTAACCATTGGCTTAATGCCTTGAGCATCCACCCGATCACGTTCACCTTGCAAAATAACTTGTTTCTTGCCGGAGGCAGTTAAAGGAGCGGCCCCCGGACTTGAAATATCATTCCTGTTTCACAACCGGTAGCATATCAAATCGGAATCATTTAAAATATGCTTAATACCAATCGTTTTGTGTTACCGGACCTATAATGGGTGTACGGAATTAAACGGAAAAAGTACCGGTCTATTCTTGACTAGATGGGGTCCATACAAGTAAGCCAGATATTAAACGGAGGCCCGACCTGGACATGGCCCGATCAGAATGTGTTGTAACCCGGATCGGTTAGCAATACGACCATAAGCTAAATTCTACTTTAATGGATTGATTATGCCTGATGAATCGAAAGTAATGTTTGATGAATTAAATTTAAAGAAGGCGTTTACCTGTGCATTACTGATGTCACACATTGATGGTCAAGTGCATGAAAAGGAACTGGCTCTTATCCTGAGATTCGTGAATGAACACTGGAAAACCGATTATCAGGATTTAACGCAAGTCAGAGCTGATATAGAAGAAGAGATTAAACCTTATCTTATCGAATCGATCGCCTTCAAAGGGATGATCAGCGAATTTGTTGATAATCTCACCAAACAGATGTCCGATGCTCAAAAAGTTATCCTGCTGAACCTGGTGGAAGATACAATGATGGCCGATGGTATTATGACCTCAGAAGAAGAAGCCCTTTTTGAAACCTTCAAAAGAAAATTAAGGATCGAAAAAGACTAGATCCCACCTTTCTGTGTTACATGGAAATCTCTTTCCCATCGACAGGTGGAGTCTGCAAGACCGCATTTACTTGAACTCTACCTGTCTCTCCTTTTGTTAGTCCCTCCTCAATGTGTGCTGTTACTTGCCTGAAGATTCTTAATAACAACAGACTTCTTTAATCATTTCGTATTGTTTGCCGAAATCCATATTAAAACCGGAATAAGCGCCTTTTCCTGCAGACCAAAAAAACTAAACCGATAACTACAAACCGCATTAATCAAACCCCAATGCGATTGTATGTTTCTTTTCAACAAGTTTTAAAAAAACTTGAATAGCTTTTTGTCCGCATAATGTCAGATAGGCTTCAAGTCGACATGTGTTGATGTCTCCGGGGGCATAGTTTTTTTTACTTTAATGTTAAAGCGTTATATAATAATACCAGTAGTATTCTTTTGGCATTCGGCTGCTGGATGGCATTTTTAGAACTGATCACAAGTTGTTACGGGGGTACCATGAAACAGTTTAAACATTTTAAGGTGTTAAGTATTTTACTGGTTACATTCTTGTTTGTTTCCGGTGTTTTTGCAGGGGATTATCCTTTGAGATCAGAGTATCCAACTGCAAAGCCCATTACCACAAAAGAACTGAACAGGGACTACAATAATTATTATATTGTGGATGTACGCAGTCGCTTTGAGTTTGATGTGATTCACATCAAAAAGGCCAAGCATATTTCCATTTCAAAGCGTTCCTTTCCAAAGTTATTGGAGCAACTGGTCGGAGGAAACAAATCTGCAAAAATCGCTTTTTACTGCAATGGAATTACTTGCGCTAAAAGTTACAAAGCCTGCAAGAAAGCAAATGAAATGGGCTACACAAATGCAAGAGTTCATGATGATGGCATATTTACATGGACGGAGGCAAATCCTTCAAAATCAGTTCTGTTGGGTAAGTCCCCGGTCAAGTCATCCGACTTGATTCCCAAGTCAAAGTTAAACAAGCACATGCTTCCGGTTAAGAAATTCACCGATTTATCAAAGGCTGACACATCTGTTTTGTTTGATCTGAGAGATCCTATTCAGCGGGCAAAAAATCCGGCTTTCCCCAAGAAATCTGTTAAGATCGATGTGGACAGATTTGTCAAAAACCTTTCCAAAGACCAGTTCCGTGAGAAGATTAAAGGAAAAACGATTTTAATGTATGATGCTGTTGGTAAGCAGGTCAGGTGGTTGCAGTACTATCTGGAGGCCAATGGTTTCAAGAACTATTATTTCCTGTCCAAAGGTGCATGGAGCATTTTCGGTGCAAAAGGAGCAACCAAATAATTGATGTCTCACCTAATATGCTGAACTTTATAAATTATTGCAGCAATTCGTTTGTACGCTTGTTGTTCGTTTTGCTGCAACTGGGATCTACACGGTCAGGCAGGTGCATAAGAGTCTTACCGAAAAAGCTTTTTTAAATGTTATCTTTGACGTTATGGAACTCTGGGCGGAGTGGATAAAAACAAAGGCAACAATTTGCCGATAAAACAGGGTGATTTTCTATATGCAAAAGAGTCCCGGGGGAGAAGTCGATGAAAAAAACAATAACAACCAAATTCATTAGAATTGTCTTGATTGTGACTATGGTTTTGAATGCAGTCTTAGTCACAACCACCATATTTTTTGCTTACAAATCCCAAAACGATCAAGCGCAGGCGTTTATTGAGGTACTGGACCACGAAAAATCCAATGTCGAAAAACTGCTGAACGAGTCCTTGATTGGAAAGGGAAACTCTTTGATGGGGTTACTATCAAACTACGGAACGAGCCTCATAGATAGTTATGACTTTGAAACTCTGCAGACAATTGCTGAAACAACCGAGGCTGATCCTGAAATCGCATTTGTGATGTTTTATGACAGTGACATGCAACCTTTAATCGCTGTAAATAAAAAGGATAAAGACTATACGGTTCTAAAAGCAGAGTTAAAAAGCGGGGATGAGGTTGTTGGCCATATTGAAATCGGGCTGGAAGACGAAACTCTAAAAGACAGTATTGCTTCTTCTGCAGACAGAATAAAACAAATAATCACCGACACCTCTGAGGTAAAGGATAAAGCCGCGACCTTTATGGTGATTCTTGCCGTTATTGTTTCCCTTTTGAGCGTGGCGATATTGTCCGGTTTCATTTTTATTACCCTGAAATCCATTGTCATTAAACCGATTCGAAAAGTGATCGGACTGGCAAAAAAAATCTCGGAAGGAGATTTGTCTTCCGATAACAAATTTCGTTTCAGAGATAATGAGGATAATGACGAAATTGGTGAGCTCCTGGCTGCCATGGACCATATGACCTTTGCGCTGAACAATAAAGTGGAGTTGGCAGAGCAGATCGCGGAAGGGGATTTATCGGCGGATATTGACCTGGCATCACATGCGGATACCCTGGGGAAGGCATTGCAGGCGATGACCGAAAACCTCAACCAGGTATTTGAGAATATTGTGACACATGCCGGGAAAATAGCCACGGCCTCGAAAGAGCTTAACAGTTCAAGTCAAACCATTTCCCAGGGAGCATCTCAACAAGCTTCAAGCATCGAGCAGATTACAGTGAGCTCCAATGAAATTGGAGCTCAATCAAAAGCAAATGCAGGCAATGCTTTTAAAGCCAACGAATTGGTTGAAAATGCTCAAAACTCGGTATTGAAGGGTAATCAACACATGAAGGAAATGGTTTCTGCCATGCAGGATATCAACGATTCCAGCCAGGAAATTGCCAAGATTATCAAGGTAATTGATGAAATAGCATTTCAAACAAACTTGCTGGCACTCAATGCGGCGGTTGAGGCCGCCAGGGCAGGTAAATATGGGAAAGGATTCGCTGTGGTTGCGGATGAGGTCCGTAACCTCGCAAGCCGGGCCACAGAGGCGGCAAAAAATACTTCAATTTTGATTGAAGATTCGATCCCGAAAGTTGCCAATGGTATTAGCAAAGCCGATCAAACAGCCTCGGTCCTTCGGGAAATTGAAGAAAATGTTTCGACTGTTACCAGTATCGTCAATGAAATCAATATAGCAAGCAAGGATCAGGCGGAGGCGATTTTGGAAATCAACAAAGGGTTGGATCAAATAGGGGAAATTACCCAAAACAACGCTGCCAACACCCAGGAAACCGCTTCAATTGCCATGGAACTTACCAATCGATCAGTTGAGATGAAAGAGATGCTGGGTCAGTTTACCCTGAGAAACTCTCCAGGTGCTGAACAAGTGGTTCTCACCGGGGAAGAAGAACCGGATCCGAACGAATTTGAACATAGTGAATCTTTATTGCCTGAACCCGGTGAAGGTGACTTAATTACATAGATTTTCAAGCAAGATTAACCTGCAGAATCCCCTTCCCCGGCCTTCCTTCCTAGTCTGAAACCGGCTGTGGCTGTAGGATGGGCAACTCGTTGCCCATCAATTAGAGCACACGAATTTTAGAATTATAAAACACACATTTTAGGATTTGGTTTTGATCTACTTAATTTGCAGGCAATTGATATTATTTTAGTTTTGACTGTTGTGGCTGTAGGATGGGCAACTCGTTGCCCATCAATTAGAGTACACG
>JAKSDL010000155.1 GCA_022360105.1 Pseudomonadota bacterium | reverse complement strand
TTTTATCAGCTCATGAAATTTTTTGATCATTCCAGGGCCTATATTGCGGCTCACGGGCTGGGCCTGGCCCAGGGTGCAATGGAGCAGGCGATAAAGCATGTCAAAAAACGAGTCGTGTTCGGAAAGCCGCTGGCAGCTTTACAGGCTGTTCAGTTCACTATTGCAGAAATGGCTACAAAAATCGAGCTTGCCCGTAATACGATCTACAAGGCCTGCTGGAATCTGGACCAGGGGATAATAGACTCTAAATTGGTGGCCATTGCCAAATGGTACGGCGCAAGAATCGGGGTTGAGGTAGCCGATGAATCGCTTCAGCTTCACGGAGGGTATGGATATCTAAAAGATTATCCGATTGAAAGATTTTATCGTGATGCAAAAGTGGTTGAAATTTATGAAGGGACCCGGGATGTTGAAAAGCTTGTAATTGCTAGGGAGCTGCTCGGCCGTTATTGATCTGAACCCAAGAAAAGAAGGTCTGTTTCCAGATCTTCAGTATAGTAATTAACACCTAAGATTATAAGGATGAATGATATGGGTTTAAATGAAAAGGTAGCAATTATCACCGGTGCAGGAGGGGGTATTGGTAAAGCCACTGCATTACGATTTGCAAAAGAAGGCGCTAAAGTCGTTATTGCCGATATAATGGAAGAGAAACTGGCAATGGTGTCGGCACAGATAAAAAAAGCGGGAGGGCAGGTTGTTTCATCTATCATGAATCATACCGATAAAACCCAGGTAATAAGAACGGTTGAAAAGGCATTAAGTCAGTTTGGCAAAATAGATATTTTATGCAATATCGCCGGGATGAATAAAGACTCGATTTGTAAAAAAATGAAAGAACAGGATTTCGATGATGTGATTGACATAAACCTCAAAGGCCCATGGCTCTGTTGCCAGGCAGTTATTCCGGCGATGAGTGAACAACAATCGGGAACTATTATCAATACGTCTTCCATTGGCGCTCATGGAAATATCGGCCAAACAAATTATGCTGCAGCCAAAGCAGGTGTTATTGCCCTGAGCAAATCCCTGGCACTGGAACTTTCCCGATATAATGTTACAGTCAATACGGTGGCCCCGGGTGCTACAGATACCCCTCTTCTTCGGCTGACCCCCCAGGAGGTTTTGGATAAATTCAAATATAGCATTCCTTTGAAGAGATTTGCGACAACAGCGGAACTTGCAAACGTCTATGCATTTCTGGCCGGTAATGGATCTTCATATATTACAGGACAGGTAATATATGTGGCAGGCGGGTTAGACCTGGTGTTTAAGTAACAGACTGAAAAAAGCAATCTTATAGGAGATACTACCAATGTCAGGAATCATTTCATATGGCATTCATGTTCCCAGATGGAGGCTTAGTAAAGAATGTATTAATCAGGCATGGAGCCGTCCTGGTGGAAAAGGGGAAAGAAGTGTGGCAAATTTTGATGAAGACAGTATTACCATGGGAGTTAGCTCCGGCCTGGCATGTTTGAAAAATGCGGGTGTCAAGGAGGAAAACCTCAGTGGGCTTTATTTTGCCTCTACTACGCCGCCCTATAGGGAGAAATCTGCAGCAGCCGTTATTTCTACTGCTTTGGATCTATGCCCTGAAATTCGAACCGCTGATTATGGTGCTTCTTTGAGAGCATCCTCTTCTGCACTATTCGGGGCCATTGATTACGCCACCAGCAGAAAGGAACAGAATATCATGGTCACGGGATCTGACTGCCGGCTTGCCGAGCCCGGATCTCTATTAGAACCAGTTTTAGGTGATGCCGCTGCCTCTGTTCTCGTAGGAAACCGGAATGTAGTAGCCGATATTGTCGATACCTATTCTGTCTGCAATGATATCTTTGATCTGTGGCGAAGGAGTGAGGATTCTTATATCCGCCAAGACGATGTTAGATTTTCACAGATATATGGATTTCAGAAATCAGTTTCAGAAGCTATAACCGGAATTTTAAAAAAAACCGGCTTAACACCGGTGGAGTATACAAAAATCATGATCTGTCAGGTTGATTCTCGAACCCACGCAAAGGTCGCATCAAAACTTGGCTTTGATATTAAAACCCAGCTGTTATCGCTACCAAATGATATCGGTTTATGTGGAACAGCACTGCCTTTGGTTATGATAGCGGTCGCTCTTGATCAGGCGGCACCGGGTGACTAAATCCTGCTCGTTAATTATGGAGATGGAGCGGATGCAATAACACTTGAGGTTACCGAACAGATACTGGAAGTCCAAAAGAACGATCAAATTCAAAAAGAATTAAAAACAACTAGAAAACTGACTAATTACAATAAATTCTTAAATTTTAACAAGTTGATCAAGGGGCAGGCACCTTTAACTGAAGTTTTTTCTTCAACAAGCATGCTTTATAGGGACCAGGAGAGTAATATCAGACTATATGCCAGAAAATGCCAGGAGTGTGGAAAAGTCATTTTTTTAAGAGACATTCATGTCTGCCCTGACTGTTATTCCCGCGATATGTACAGTTCCCTGAAACTCAGCAAAGATGCGGTCCTTTTTACCTTTAATCAAGAATATTACTACCCGAGCCCGGATTCTCCGACGACTATGGCAATTGTTGATTTCCAGGAAGGAGCCAGAATTACCACTCAGATGACAGATACCGATCCAAGTGAGGTAACGGTGGATATGCCTGTTGAAATGTGCTTCAGAAAATATCATGAGGGTAATTTTTTCCATAACTATTTCTGGAAATGCAGATCAAAATCCAGTCAGCAGCATTTTTCAGGCAGATAAAAAAGGGCTGATTTTGCTGTTTCAAAAGCTAAAA
>JAKSDL010000700.1 GCA_022360105.1 Pseudomonadota bacterium | reverse complement strand
TGAACTTCCCATTTGGGAAGTTACGCTGGGTGCTACATCAGAAAATGGGGGAACACGGACGATGACCCACACGGTTGGAGGAGAAACCTGCATGCCGTTTCATTTATGGGAAGGGGAGATGCCGCGTAAACCACTGGTAGCCCTTGAAGTGTTTGATTCTGTCAGCGATAAATACCCGCCTGTTTTGCGGGATATCTATGGTGATTCTCTGGATTCACCGGCCGAAATGGCGAAACGATGTGTGGATGAGTTTGGTGCTGATTTAATCAGTGTCCGTTTGGAGGGAACACATCCGGAAAAAGGAAATAAAAGCGCTGAAGAAGCAGTTGAAGTGGTTAATTCGGTACTTGGTGCCGTTGGAGTTCCAATCATCGTAACGGGGCACAATCACTTCGAGAAGAATAACGAGGTCATGAAAGCTGTTGCCCGGGCAGCGGCTGGCGAAAACCTGCTGTTAAACTGGGCTGAACAGGATAATTACCGTTCCATTGCCGGAGCTGCCATGGCTTACGGTCACACGATTGTTTCACAAAGCCCCATCGATATGAATATCGCCAAGCAGATGAATATCCTGCTGACTAATATGGATATTACCACCAATAAGATCATGATCGATCCCATGACCAGTTCCATCGGTTATGGATTGGAATATACCTACTCTGTGATGGAAAGAATCCGTTTAAATGGTCTGGGCGGAGATAAAATGCTGGCAGGTCCCATGATCGTTTCTACCGGCCAGGAATGCATCAAAGCCAAAGAGTTCAAAGCAACCGAATCGGATTTCCCCGAGTGGGGAGATCTCAACAAAAGAGCCATGGCCTGGGAACTGACAACAGCAATCAATTTTCTCTATGCCGGAGCGGATGTGTTGATTATGTATCATCCGTCTGCCGCGAAGGCAACCCAGGAGACTATCACTCGATTGATGGATTTGTAGGGGATAGAAGTTTAAGATCTAGAAGAATCCCGAATCCTGAGGGGAAAGAATCTTGAATCCGGAATCCTGTATCTTGAAGGAAAAGAATTCATGATTCCGAATCTGAAACTTTGAATATTATTGATAAAGCGATATGAAGCCGGCTAAAGAGTTCACGGATCTGATCGTTTGGCAGAAGGCGCATTCATTAGTGAAGGAAGTCTATAAATATTCGGTAAGTTTCCCGAAAAATGAGCTTTACGGACTAACTTCCCAGCTAAGGCGATCTGCCGTTTCAGTACCTGCAAATATTGCTGAAGGATTTAAAAAAAGAGGAAAAGCCGACAAACATCGATTCTTAAACATCGCTCAAGGATCGTTAGAAGAAACAAGATATTATCTCATTTTAGCTAAAGACTTAGGTTTTGGTGACTCCGGAGAGATAATGAATTTATTGGAAGACGTAAGTAAACTTCTGGAATCATACGCGTCCAAAATTCGAAACGATATTAATTAGGCTCAGGCAGGATTCTGGATTCAGGATTCCGGATTCTTCTAACCAAGAGCAAAACACTTGAATTAATAAGAACATAAACAATGAAAAAATTAACCGGCCTACAAATACAAAAATACCTCCCCAAAACCAATTGTAAGGAATGCGGGTCTAATACCTGTATGGCGTTTGCAATGAAACTGGCGGCTAAGAAGGCGGACTTGGCGGATTGTCCTTATGCTTCGGATGAAGCGAAGGCTGTTTTGGGGGCAGCGGCGGAACCTCCGGTTAAGTCAGTATCATTTGGCGCTGACAAATCGCTGGTATTGGGGGAAGAAACTGTGTTTTACCGTCACGAAAAGACATATGTACACCAAACAGCGTTGGCAGTGAATGTAAACGATACGGACAGTTCTGACGAGGTAGATGAAACTCTGCACGCTCTTGCCAAATACAAAATGGAACGAGTTGGTGAAACCCTGGTGATCGACATGGTAGCTGTCACAAACAAGAGTGAGGACACCCAGCATTATCTGGACCTGGTTAAAAAAGCCCACGGGATTGTCAAAAGACCGCTGGTCCTTCGAAGTAAGAATACAAAATCATTGATAGACGCAGCAGAAGCCGTGTCCGGGACGGGATCGCTTCTGGCTCCGACTACCTCCGCTATTGACGACGAACTGGTGAAAGCTGCTATGGAACACGGTCATGCCCTGGCGGTCACTGCCCCGGATTTGAATGAGTTAACTTTACTGACCACTAAAATCAAAGAAAAAGGTTTTAACGATTTGGTTCTTCAATTCCAAACCCACTCCCTGGCTGAGCAGTTTCAGGCAAATTCTATCGCCAGAAAAGCAGCCCTGAAGGATAACCTGAAATCCCTGGGGTATCCCACCTTGAAATTTTTGGATTCCTCTGATTATTCGGACATCATTGTATCCGGAGTCAACGAGATAACAAAGTTTGGCGGTATTTGCGTGCTACCGAGTTATGATCCTTCACAACTGGTAGCGTTAATGACATCCCGCATGAATATTTACACTGATCCGCAGAAACCCATTCAGGTGGAACCGGATATTTATGCTGTTGGAGAGCCCGGTCCTGACTCTCCGGTGTTTGTCACAACGAATTTTTCACTCACTTATTTCATTATCAGCGGCGAGATCGAAAACAGCGGATTGAGCGCCTGGCTGGTAGTTCCTGAGTGCGAAGGAATGAGCGTGCTGACCTCCTGGGCTGCCGGTAAGTTCTCTGCCTCCGGTATTGCTAAATTTATCAAAGACAAAGATCTGGAAACCAGGGTCAATTCCCGACAACTCATTATCCCCGGTTATGTGTCACAAATCAGTGGTGAATTGGAAGACAATCTGCCCGGTTGGAAGGTGGTGGTCGGTCCCCAGGAATCAGCAGATATTGAAAGCTTCATCAGCAATGTGTTGGCTGCTTAGGGATCTATCATGCCAACGATCCGTTTTTTACCATCAGGTACCTCCGGTTCTGTACAAGAGGGAACTGGCCTCCTTGAGGCGGCAAAACAAGTTGGGGTAGATATTGAGGCTCCCTGTGGTGCAAAAGGAACCTGTGGAAAGTGCGTTGTTCGAGTGGCAGAAGGAACCTTGAATTCTGCGGAAGATTCCACCCTGTCGAGTGAGGCTGTTAAGGAAGGTTACATCCAGGCATGCAAAGCGACTGTTGGCAGTAATAATGCCACTTTGGAAATCCCGCCTCCTATTGACAACCAGGGGCAATTCGCTGATTCGGATCCGGATATTCAAAGAATAGCAGTGGATCGTTTTCCCAAAGCCTGGGAAATGCATTCCGGAATTTTCTGTCACAACCTTTCCATTGCATTATCGGGGCTGGAATTCCCTAAATCCGATCACGAACGATTAGTAAGCACTCTCCAAGACTATTTTCCTGCTCAAAAGATTGATATTCCATTAGCTGTTTTGCATTGCATGTCCACCAGGATTCGGGAAGATGAGGGACGTATTTCCGTGTTGGCTTACGGGCAGCCAGGTTCGGTAAGGGTGCTGGATATCCAATCCGGACATCAACAAACCGGGATATATGGGGTTGCGATAGACCTGGGAACCACTTCAATATCCATTCGACTTGCAGCATTATCCGGCAGGGAAACAACGATCATAAAAAGCGGGTACAACCAGCAGCTGAGTTGCGGTGCAGATATTATCAGTCGGATCAATTATGCCAAAAGACCGTCAAGACTCGAAGAACTTCGGCAAAAGGTGACAGATTCCATCAACAGCCTGCTGAGTGAAGCGCTGGATGAGTTGAAGTTGCAGCATAAGCAGGTTTTGTCGGCAGTTGTTTCCGGAAATACAACCATGATTCATTTGTTGTTGGGCATCTCACCGGAATACATTAGATTGGAACCTTACACTCCTGCGGCGCTTAGTTTTCCGGAATTTACCGCAAAAGAGCTGAAACTGACTATCCATCCGTTAGCCCCCATTCATATATCTCCGGCTGTTGGCAGCTATGTAGGAGGGGATATAACCGCGGGATTGCTTTGCACGGATCTGGCGGACAGGGAAGATAGTATCAGCATGTTTTTAGATATCGGAACCAACGGAGAGTTGGCCATCGGCAATCAGGATTTTATACTTGCATGTGCCTGCTCGGCCGGACCGGCCTTTGAAGGGGGCGGACTGCAATTCGGGATGAGGGCGGCCAAAGGAGCCATCGAATCAATTTCCGTAGATCCGGAGAGCGGAAAAGCCGGTGTTGAAATCATACAGGATGCTAAAGCCAGGGGAATCTGCGGTTCAGGAATTATTTCCCTTCTCGCGCAACTTTTTAAAACCGGGTGGCTTGATCCTTCCGGCAAACTAAGCCGCTCAAAGTCATCGCCATGTATTGAATTCGAAGGCAGGCAGGCCAGGTATATCATTGTTACAGCGGAGGAAAGTGCGGAAGGCGAGCCAATCACCATTTCGGAAACCGAAATTGAAAATGTGATCCGGGCAAAGGCAGCCATATATTCGGCCTATAGGTTATTGTTGGATCAGGTGGGAATAGATTTTGATGCAGTTGACAGGTTTTATATTGCCGGCGGATTCGGAAGATATCTGGACTTGGAAGACAGTATCGCTATCGGCCTGCTTCCGGATCTGAAACGTTCGACGTTTGAGTTCCTGGGAAATACCTCATTGATAGGTTCTACCATGCTGCTCCATTCCAAAGAGTTCAGATTAAAACAGCAGGAGTTAGCCAAACGAATCACCTATATTGACTTAAGCACAGACCCTGCCTATATGGAGCAATATACCGCAGCTTTGTTCCTTCCGCATACGGATGGTTCGTTGTTCCCTTCGGTATAAATGTCAACCTTGAACGGAATGGTATCCTGAAGATAGTGAGGGATCTGTCAGAGCCTAGGAGAGAATTTCGAAAGTATTCAGAATAGTGTTTTCTCTGTATTGAATGGATGTGTTTGTTGTTTTAGAACTTGTTCGATCTGTCCTGTTGATGGGCAACGAGTTGCCCATCCTCCAATTTTTGATATCCGCGTCATCTAAATAAATTCTGCAGCTTCTTCCGCGCTTCATCTTCCAGGGCTTTCTTCTGCTTTTTTTCGTATTCTTTTACTCGTCTTTCAAGATTTTTTCTTTCTGCCTTAATCTGCTCTTGATAGGCATTGACCTGTTTTAACACTTTTTGTTTCTCTTTGTTCAGTCTGTTGTCCGCGGCTTTTCGCTGCCGGTTGACCTGCCCTTCAATATTGTTTCTGATTGCTGCCCTTGCTTCCCGGATTTTCTTTCCAACCATGGCTTCCAGGCGCTTTGCCAATATCCGGTCAACATTGGAGGAAACAGAGAATTGAGGATTATCCAGTTTGCCTTTGATCACAGATTTTATCTCCACGGATTTTATATCTTCAAAGGTCTCCCGAACCGCTCGATCTGTTTCGCTTAAGCCTTCTGTTTGATTTCCGGCGAATCCAAATTGAATCGATTTGGCAACCAACAATACCGTTCCTTCCATGGTGACTTGATTTAACCTCAATTCCACCGTAAGCTCTGCATCCTTGGAACTGAAATGGTCAGGCCAGGTTTTGTCTCCCTTTTTTAAATCCACTTTTTTCAGTTCCAACTGCGTTCCTTTCAGGGCCAATTTGTAAACATCGGTCTCACCGCGATTATCAAACACACCTTGAACGTGATATTTGGTTGGTTTACCGATTTCATCACCTGAAATATCAAATACGGTGGATTCTCCGGAAATGTTCTGTTCCAGGGTTAATCCGTTTACAGAACCTGCCCAATTGATCATTGGTTGGGCTTTTTTGGTGAGCTGACCGTTTATGTTCAGATGTTCAATCAAAAATCCGGGGTAAACCTTTGAGGTAACCGGAAACGAGATGGTGCGTCCTTGCTTTCTTTTTGGTTTTTCTTCCTTTTCTCCAAAAAAACCACGCGCAATTTCGAGATAACGCATGACCTGTTCGTATTGCGCAACGACTTCCCTGCCAAAAAGCATCATACCGATATGTTTGGCGTTAATATCTTTCAGGTTGGCCAGTTTTTCCGCGCCCTTGATATCTTCTTCCGTCAGCCTTTTGATTTCACTGTAGTTGGTGGAAACAAATTTCAGATCTTCATTGGCCTTTTTGTTTAACTCATTAACTTCCTTGATAGTTTTATTGGTTTTAGTTTCAAGTTTCTTTAGATCCTCAATGGCTTTTTGGTAATCAAAAATAGTCTTTAATTTAGCTCGTCTCAGCTTGTCTGCATCTTTTTGAATTTGCTTAATGTCTTTGTCTAACGTTGTCGTTTTTAATTTATCATCCCAATAAGCTATTTTTTCTTTTCCCTCTTTTTCAGCTTTTTTAATGGCCTGAATCGATTTTAATTTTTCGGGGTGCACATATTGATCGATATCCAATTCTCTGGCCAGTACGTCCAGATCAAGTTCCGGCAGATTATCCGCTAGCTTTCCGACTGATGCTTCAACCGATTCCTTATCGATATCCTTGCTGCGGTCCAGTTTTTTCAGTTCCGAATCGATCACTACATCATTCAAAGACATTTCAGTGATCGCTAACTTCTTAGCCAGTAGTTGCATGCCGATCAGGTCAAATTCAGCTGAACCTGTTGTGATCAAGTCAACTGAAAGATCATCAGGGTCCTTGATACTAATCGATTCCAGGCCGGCGGTGGTAGAGGCAAGCTCGATGTCTAATCCATCAATGTCCACTTCTGTTTTCAGGATTTTTCCAAAAGAAAACTCAGCCAAATCCTCAACAAAGGAATCCCCAAGTACAAAAATAAAAAAAGCAGCTACTGCAGCAGCAATGCCGATGATAATGAGTGCAGATTTTCTAATCATATTCTTGTCCCCACTGCATTGATTTTACTGTAAATACCGTAGATCCAGCTTCTTTTGATAACTTTTGCCAGTTTGGAATCGGCTAGTTTTGTGACAATATTTTTCCTGATCAACACTACCATCTGTTTAAAGATGAAATAGAGGGGCACGGCAGAGAACACACCAAGCACAAAGCCACCCATGACGACTGTGTTGTTGAAGCGGGTCAACATCCAGAAGGTGCTGTTGAACATTATTGTAAACAAACCTGTTAGCTGCGGGATGTCAGTCAGAACATAGCTTCCCAGGGAATTCAACAAAGGATCTAACGCCCAGGAAATTAAACTTGACACAACGGCACCCAATCCGACCATGGTCAGGTTCACGTTTAATATCAACGAGATGATCAGTAGTATGATGACCTG
>JAKSDL010000423.1 GCA_022360105.1 Pseudomonadota bacterium | reverse complement strand
TCAGGCATTACAGGGATCGACATTAACATGGGGTGTCCTTCAAAAAACATTGTTCGTTCCAACAGTGGCGGCAGTCTGATGAAAGATCAGGATCTGGCGTGCCGTATTGTCGAAGCTTGTTGCAAGAAAAGCTCAATCCCGGTATCAGTCAAAACACGGCTGGGTTGGTCTGATGACAGCCGGTTAATTCCGTTTATTAAAGCTCTGGTCGATGCAGGGGCTCAATCTATCTCTATTCATGGCAGAACCTATAAACAAAAGTATAAAGGCGAAGCTGACTGGGAGCCGATTTATCGTTTAAAAAACGAAATCAGTGTTCCGGTTATCGGCAATGGGGATTTAAAAGGATTGGATCATTCCCTGGAGATGCTGAAAAACCTGGATGGATATATGATTGGCCGGGCGGCTATTGGAAATCCATGGGTTTTCTGGTCTGATGCGAAGCGTGAAAAGGTGACTCTAAAAGATAAAATTGAGATCATGATTCAGCATTATTTGCTGTTAAGAGAGTTTAAGCAGGAAAAGCATGCCCTGGTCGAATTTAGAAAGCACATCTCCGGTTATATCGTTGGCTTTCCGGGTGCAAAGGCCTGCAGGGCCATGCTGATGCATTCTGAAAACGAAAAAGAGTTTATTGCAAACGCCCAAACCCTGGCACAGTATACTGAGTAAACGTTCCGGTAATTAAATCACGGCAATCAACTATGACAGAGTCCGACATTTACATGGCAAGAGGCGTTTCCTCTTCCAAAACAGAAATTCATCACGCTATTGAAAACCTCGATCAAGGATTATATCCAGGGGCTTTTTGTAAAATCCTGCCAGATACACTGACAAATGATGAAGAATATTGTCTGCTCATGCATGCAGACGGTGCAGGAACAAAATCTTCCCTGGCATATATTTACTGGAAAGAAACCGGGGATCTCAGTGTGTTTAAGGATATTGCCATGGATTCGCTAGCTATGAACCTGGACGATCTGGCCTGTGCGGGAGCCGTTGATCGCTTTTTGCTTTCGAATACCATAGGAAGAAACAAGTTTCTGATTCCAGGGGATGTGATCAAAACCATTATTAACGGCTATGACGAAGCTATTGAATTGCTGAGACAATATGGTATCAAGATAGATTTTTGCGGCGGAGAAACAGCTGATGTCGGTGATTTGGTTAAAACCGTTATCGTTGATAGCACAATCACTACCCGGATGAAGCGGTCAGACGTGATCGATCTTGATAACGTTCAACCGGGAGATTGCATCATCGGATTTGCCAGTTCCGGTCAATCTGCTTGGGAAAGCAAATTTAACAGCGGCATTGGCAGCAACGGACTCACAGCTGCCAGACACGACAGCTTGCACAACGAGTATGCTAAAAAATATCCCGAATCCTTTTCTCAAGACATACCGGCTGAGCTGGCATATTGTGGAAAGGGACATTTGCAGCAGCCGTTGGAAGGAATAACATTAAACCTGGGGCAAGCCTTGCTTTCTCCGACTCGCAGTTATACCCCCCTGGTTAAAAAAATCCTGAAGGCACTTCCCGGAAAGATACACGGTATGGTTCACTGTTCGGGTGGTGGGCAAACCAAATGCTTGAAATTTGGAAAATCGATTCACTACATCAAAGACAATCTATTTCCAATTCCGGCCATATTCGGTTTTTTAATGAAAACTCAAAACATCGGATTAAAGGACATGTATCCGGTTTTTAATATGGGCCATCGTTTGGAGCTGTTCGTTGAAGAGGCCTATGCAATAGAGATTTTGGATATAGCCAAAGAATGTAAGATAGAGGCGCAAATAATCGGGCATTGTGAAAAAAGCTCTGCAGTTGCCAATCAATTGACTATACGCACGGACGGTCAGGAATTGACCTACTAATTGAACCATATGGATAAGGAACTTAAGAACGATCTGCTTATACTCTCAAGGAGAGTGCTGGAAAACGAACTATATCATTCCAACCATGACCTTAGTGAATTCGATATTCCCGAATTCGAAGAAGACCGTGGTTTGTTCGTCACGTTGCATATCAAAGGCAAATTGCGGGGTTGTATCGGCAGATTGGAAGCGCGAAATTCAATCTATCGCAATGTTATTGAACTTAGCAAGGCTGCCGCTTTTGAAGATCACCGTTTTAAAAACCTGACAAGCAAGGAATTACCAGACGTTCGCATCGAAATTTCTTTGCTGACAAAACCGGAACTCGTTAAAGGCGAATCTTCAGTGGAGAAGGTAATGAAGATCAAACCAAAAAAGGATGGGGTGATCATTTCTTCGGGTTCCAGAAACGCAACCTTCCTTCCCCAGGTTTGGGATTCTCTGCCTATCAGAGAAGATTTTATAAGTGACCTGTGCAGAAAAGCGGGTTTGACGCCAGACTACTGGCAGCATTACGACCTTGAAGTTTCCACGTATCGAGTTGAGCATTTTGAAGAGGAGTGATTGAGAAAGTATGAATGAAAATAACTACTTACTGATTGATGCAGCATTTAAAAAGCCAATTGCCAGAACACCTGTCTGGGTAATGAGGCAAGCTGGAAGATACCTCTCCGAATATCGTGAAGTTCGCGAAAAAGCCGGAAGTTTTTTAAAATTATGTATGAATCCGGAGCTGGCCGCGGAAGTATCCATTCAACCCTTGGACATTATCGGCGTAGATGCCGTCATTATGTTTTCAGACATCCTGACACCTTTGATCGGAATAGGAACCGAGCTAGATTTTGTTCCGGGTCCTGTTATCAACAACCCGGTCAGAACTGAATCGGATATTGATAATCTAAAACCGTTCAAACCTGAGGAATCCACTGCCTATGTTGGTAGCATTCTCAATTTAATTCGAAAACAGGTCGAAGGCAGAGCCCCTGTTATCGGATTCGCCGGTGCACCTTTCACGCTAGCTTGCTACCTGGTCGAAGGCGGTAACTCTAAATTGTTTAGTAAAACAATACAACTGTTTTTCGATAAGCCGGAGCTGGCTCATCGATTGATGGATAAACTTTCCTTGCTGACCATCGATTATCTCAACTATCAAATTGAGCATGGAGCACAGATGGTTCAGTTGTTTGATACCTGGGCAGGCATACTTTCTCCCGGGGACTTTAAGCAGTTTGTTTTCCCGTATATCTCCAGAATCTTTGAAAGTCTTGACAAAAAAAAGGAGGTTCCCAGGGTTTACTACGTAAACGGCAGCAGTCATCTTTTGCCTATAATGGCGGACTGTGGTGCTGATGTGATTGGTTTGGATTGGCGAACGGACATTGGGCAGGTTAAACAGCTAATTGGAGATAAAGTCGCCTTGCAGGGAAATATCGATCCGAATATTTTATTTTGCTCAAAAGAGATCATTCAGCAAAGAACCAAACAAATACTCGATAAGGTCGGGTCGGACAGCGGACACATTTTTAACCTGGGCCATGGCATCGATAAATCGGTCAATCCGGATCATCTCAAAGCCATGGTTGATACTGTGAAAGAGTACTCTGTAAGGTAAACATATCAGAAGGTTATTTATAAAAATCGACACTGCTGCAAATATCGTTTACACTTTGCGTTTTGTTACCAGTTTTTTAGAAATATCAACAACAACCTTGTCATGCTAAAATTAGGTGAAATTCTTTTCCGCATGAGGGATTATACCCCCATTCCTTTTGTGATTGTAATGATCATTTATCCTTCGGTTAATCAAACCAGCCTATTGGCTGGTACTCTGTTAATGCTCTTTGGGGAGATTATTCGTGTTAAAGGCGTCGCACATATTGGAGGAGTCAGCCGAACAAAAACATACAGCACCGGTCGCAAACTCATCACCAGCGGTCTTTTTTCCCATGTTCGCAATCCACTGTATATAGGTAATTTCTTTCTCAGCGTTGGCATCGTTGTCGTATCAAATGTTCATCCCTATTTCACCGCATTTTTTATTGCGTTCTTCTTTATGCAGTACATACCTATTGTCAATTGGGAAGAAAGCAATTTAAAAAACGTTTTTGGCAAAGAGTTTGAAGATTACATCAGCAAAGTACCACGCTGGATTCCTTCGTTTAGCGATAAAATAGGAAACAAGGAAGCTGTCAAACCCGATTATAAAAAGGCTATCAAATCAGAAAAGAACACACTTGTTGCGATAGTCATTCTCTATATCGTTGTTCTCTGGCGCAGCGGCTGGTTTTTCCCTGTGATGGAATGGATTAAATCTTTCAGTTAACTAACACTATCACCCGATATGAAACCTATCATTATTATTCCGGCCAGACTAGGCTCAGAAAGACTTAAAGCTAAACCACTTTTGAAAATGGATGGCAAATCCATGATTCGTCATACGGTGGAGCGGGTTCTTCAAGGGGGCATTGAACCGGTGGCTGTCGCTTCAGATTCTGAACTGGTGCTGGATGAGATCCGGGATTTGAGAGGTGTCATTCCTGTTATGACATCTCCGGATCATAGCTGCGGAACGGAAAGGGTTTTGGAAGCCTATCAAATTCTTAGTAAAGAGCTCGGTGAGTTTGATTGGATTATTAACGTCCAAGGGGATGAGCCGTTTATTGAGCCGGAATTAATCAGGGCGTTGCCTGCAGAATTGGAAAAACGAAAGGATTTGGCTGAATTTCTAACCACAGTTGCCGACCTGAAGGAATTTGAAAAAGGAGACAGAAACGTAGCCAAGGTTGTCATGGATCTTAAGCAAAACGCCTTGATATTCACCAGGGACGACCTTCAATGTGCATACAAACACACATCAATTTATATCTACACACCGGCTTTTCTGGATACCTTCTGCAATCTTCCTGCTTCTCCCCTGGAAAAAGCGTACTCCTTGGAACAGATGAGGGCATTGGATAACGGCTTTAATCTGAATTGCATCCCCCTTCCTTATGATGCAATTTCCATCAATACAGTCGAAGATCTGGAAAAAGCGAAGGTAAAGGATTACAGGTTCTTTGAGGAAAAGTAATTACCAAGTAACTTTTGTCTTTAACATTCAACCTATTAAGCATGTGGTCATTCATTTATAATCTGATTTTATTTCCTCTCTCCAAACTTCTTGCTCGAATCATCTCCCCATTTAATAACAAAATAAAATCCAGTGTTATTGGGAAGAAATCTGTCTGGAAGCGACTTCCTGAACAAATCAAAAACAAAGACAACAGGAGAAAGCTGATCTGGTTTCACGCTCCAAGTGCTGGTGAATTCATCCAGTTACAACCCCTACTTGAGAAATTTCTGAACAATGATTTCGAATGTATCGTAACATACAATTCCATCTCAGCAGAAAAGTGGATTAACAAGTCCACCATTCTAGCCAAACGGCAACCATTATTCCTCGATTACCTGCCTTTTGATTCGAAAAAACTAATTCGTCAATGGTTGGATAGTTTGCAACCTGATGCCTTGGTGTTTATAAAATATGATCTTTGGCCAAATACTATCTGGGAAACCTTTAAAGCCGGAATCCCTGTTTACCTGGTATCTGCCACGCTGAACCAGAAGACCAAACGATATGTTTCAAGAATAGGGCGTTCTTTTTACAGAAGTCTCTATTCAAGCTTTCAATCTATTTTCGTAGTGGAAGAGGATGATAAGAAAAGATTTTTGGAGACAAATCCGGGATTAACAAATGTAAAGGTATTTGGTGATATTCGCTACGATGCTACCTTGGACCAACGGGAGCGAAAGGTTTTACCATCGTTGCCAAAAGCTATTGAAGACAAGTTTGTGTTTATTCTCGGGAGCAACTGGCCACCCGATGAAGAATGCGTTTTTTCGGCTTTAAAGAAAGCCATGGAAACTTACGCTGATCTATTCCTGATCATCGCCCCCCACGAACCAACCGAATCTCATCTGGCGACGGGAGAATCTTTCTTTGGGGGATTTGGAACCATTCGTTTAACCCGGTTGGACCAACAAAGTGATCAAGACAACAGGGTCTTGATGATCGATTCTGTCGGCATCCTTTCCGCTTTGTATAAGATAGGAAATCTAGGTTACATTGGAGGTGGCTTTACCACGGGCGTGCACAATGTGATGGAACCTTGCGCCATGGGATTACCCGTATTTTTCGGTCCCAAACACTACAATTCCGGTGAGGCTTTGCAGTTATCCAGGGATGGCCTGGCATTTTCGGTAAGCTCACCCCATGAATTTGAGACAAAACTGTTTGATCTGTTAAAAGACAGGAACAAAATCACCGAACTGGGTGAACAGGCAAAAAAATATATAGAAAATCAAGCCGGCGCCACTGGGCGAAGTTATGAAGCGATTGTCAAAGATATTGGGGCTGCAATCAATTAAAGGAGCAAGACGATGAAACAGAACGAGCTGGTGTCTTATTGCGATCAACTACTTAAAATTTCATCTATCAGGGACTATTGTCCAAACGGTATGCAGGTCGAAGGTGACAACAGGGAAGTAAAGAAAATAGCGCTTGGTGTTTCCATCTCTCTGGAGTTTATCAATAAGGCTATCGATCTGGGTGCCGATATGATTTTCACCCATCATGGTATTATCTGGGACAAAGACTCGCGCAGAATTGAAGGTCCTTTTCGAAAAAAGGTAAAAGCCTTATTGGATGCGGGTATTGCCGCTGCGGCATATCATCTTCCCCTGGATTTTCATCCCGAGTTGGGAAACAATGTCCAACTTGCAAAGTTACTTGAATTAATTGATATTGAGCTGCTTTCTCCCGTACCAGAGCAGGCTGAAGCTGTGATGGGGACGATACCCTGCAAAACGATCACAGAGTTTTCAGAATTGATCGAAAAAAAATTGCGGAGAAAGCCGCTGATTCTGCCGTTTGGCAACGATGAAGTATCAAAAGTTGTGATTATCACTGGTGGGGCCCAGGGGTACTTTCTAACTGCTGTCGAGAACGGAGCGGACTGTTTTTTGACCGGAGAGGCCTCTGAAAAAAATTATGGCATGGCACAAGAATACGAACAGCACTTCATCAGCGCAGGACATTATGCCACGGAAAAATGGGGTATTTTGGCTTTAGGTGAGCATTTGGAAAAAAAACATGGTATTCCCTTTGAATTTATCGAGATCGATAATCCCTTATAATGATTTAAGATCACCGGCTATCCTTTCAATCAGCAGGGAACAGTTTTCGTTAATCTTCCTGATGCTTTCTTTGCTGATGTCATCGTAGTGAATCCCGCATACAATCAATAATTCGTTAGGTACCAATCCAACCAACCGTTCCAGGCATTCCCGGACAATTTGATCTTCCCTGTGAGTAGGGTAAGTAAATTGTTGATACAAGCTTTTGCTATCAGGCTGTCGAGTGGAAAACGCCAGAGAGCCTATATGGGCATCTCCGCCGGAAATCTTAACGATCAGATCCCTTCCCTGCCAAATTAGGTGAAATTCTACATATGTTTTGTCACTGATTTTGCCTGTCGAGTATCTGGTCATTTTTTTGTTTGGTTAACTGGGTTGGTGGATCGGTGCATTGTTCTGCAAATTGATTTTCAATTGGATGCTGTGATACAATCTTCTTTAACAAGTGTTGACCTTGATGTTTTTTTCATTCCGATTTACCATCCAATTAACACGAATTGAACAATAATTTCATCGTTAAACCGAACCGGAAACATCGTTTTGGAGGACCCATTGACATCCGATATTGTTAAAGTAATTGCAGAAAACAAAGAGCTTCAGAAATATGCTGAACCGACACGACTGGCAGATGAAGCCGTGCCATATATTGGTCAACCCAAAAAACATGAATCCGAATCTGATAAAATATTTCTTCGCTTGAATCCCCTTTCCAGTAATGGCGCTATTTTAGAATTTAAAACAGAAGATATTGTTTTTGCGGAAAATGTCAAAACAGTCTCCCAAAAAGACGGAGCAGCTTTTCAAATTGTGAAAATCTGGATTCGCAAAGGCAGCGTCGGCATCAAACTGGAACCTTTCTCCGTGCAGGATTTTTCCGAAATTTTGGGAAAGGATTTTGATTAATCATTACCGCTCCAACCTCCCCAGGTAAAATAAATTGTGATATTGTTGAGGACTGAGATTCTCAGGTCTGAGCTTTTGTAATATCTGTTGATCGGCATCTGTAAGAGATTGATACAGCTGATTTTCATTATTTTTTAGATGGTTGATCAACAACTTCCTTCTTAAGTTAAACGCTCTTTTGACAAAATCGAAAAAGACCTTTTCGTTTTCCAAAGTGTTATTTTGAGGTATCAGCTGAATAACGGCTGAATCGACCCTGGGTTTGGGGTTGAAAGCCCCGGGGGGGACCTTAAACAGCAGTTTCGATGTAAACACCGAGCTGGCAATAACTGAAAGCACACCGTAGTCCTTCAGCTTTTTCCCATCCCCTTGATGGCCAATCCGTTCCGCCACTTCTTTTTGAACCATGATGGTCATTGAATGCAACCGATGACGTTGGTCAACCAGCTGGAAGAACAAGGGGGTGGAAATATTGTATGGCAGATTGGCCACTATTTTGTTGTGCTTTCCTTCTTTGAATATTCCATCCCAATTGGACTTTAGTATATCCCGAGGGATCAGTTTGAAATTGCCCAGATGCTGAAAGCGCTCGTTTAGATCATCTGCAAGGTCCCTGTCGATTTCAACAACCGTGATGTCCGCGCCTGTAGCAAGAAGTTCCCTGGTCAGGGCTCCGCGGCCAGGTCCGATTTCTATAATGTGATCATCAGACGATATGTCTGCCGCAGCAATGGTTTTATTTATGACGGATTGATCGCATAAAAAGTGTTGACCAAATCGTTTACGGGCATATGGACGCTTTTTGTTCATGAGGATGAAGTCTTTTTCGATAGTCTTTTTGTCATCAATCGTGAGAAAGAAGCCTTCAGCTTCCTATCTCCAATGTTTTCAGATGTTTTTTGTGCTTTGGGATCGATTTGAGGAGAGATTCGTTTGGACCTATTTTGACTTTTTTGGGGATTCTTATTAGCTGGTTTTGCGGCGGTTTTGCCTACCTTAAATGACACCTTTTTTACGACTCCTTCCCCACAAATCTCCGGAGAGGCGATCAAATCCAGTATCTGCCTTTCAAAATACTTCAAATGATGAGAATAAGCTGCATCAGCAACGTTAACGATCAGCTTTTTTTTGATCAGCTGCACGGGTGAAGTTTTGGCAGCCAGTGGTTTACCGACGATGATCTCCCAATGTTTTTGAATTTTACTGAAATATAAAACAGATTGAAGATTGTTTTCGTTGAGGACATCTTCAACGGTCTTTTCAAGTTTTACAAAATCGCTGTCTTCGGAGATATCGTTCATGATTGTAGGTGGGGTACCTGGGGAGGCTCGATTTTAGAGATATTGGCAAACTTGGTGTGTTTTCCTGTAAATACCAACTCTATCATGCCTGTAGGGCCATTCCTGTGTTTAGCAATGATTATTTCGGCAATGCCTTTTTTTTCGGTGTCTTCGTTATAGACCTCGTCTCGATATATAAATAGAATGATATCAGCATCTTGCTCTATTGATCCGGACTCTCTCAAATCCGACAGTTGAGGTCTTTTATCGCTTCTGTTTTCCAAAGCACGATTAAGCTGAGATAAAGCGACAACCGGCACATTGAGATCTTTGGCCAGACCTTTCAAAGCTCTTGAGATTTCCGCAATTTCCTGTTCCCTGGAGTTTGTTTTTCGGTTGCCCTGCATCAACTGCAGATAATCGAGAATGATCAGGGAAACACCCTGTTCAAGCTCTTTATCCAGTTGTTTGCAGATGGTAGCTACTTCATAGGGAGTGATATTAGAGGTATCATTGATATACATCGGCGCCACGGAAAGCCTGTCCGTTGCCTTTGCCAGTTTGTCCCAGTCTTCCTGCTCCAGATTTCCTGTGCGCATTTTGTGGCTGTCGATGCGTGATTCGGAGGTTAACATCCTCATTGTGAGTTGCTCTTTCGACATCTCAAGACTGAACATCAGGATAGCTCCCTGGGAATCATTACGAATCGCAGCGTATGATGCGATATTCAAAGCCAGGGCGGTTTTACCCATGGAAGGCCTGGCTGCCAGAATTATTAAATCCGAAGGTTGCAAACCGGAGGTAATGCGATCCAGATCCATAAAACCCGTAGGCAGCCCCGTTATTTCACTTTTGGTTTTAGATATCTCTTCCAGTTTATCAAAATTAGTTAGAAGGATATCTTTGATATGACTATAGTTTTTTTCGGATGTTCGGGTGGCAATCTCGGTAATCTTGTTTTCTGCTTCGGCCAGAAGTTCCGATATGCTTTGCTGGGGATCACGACTTTTACGACTAATATCCGAGGTCGTTGTAATCAGGTCTCGTAGAAGGGCATGTTCTTGAATAATCTTGGCATAATAGACAATGTTTCCAGAGCTGGGAACACAATCTACCAGTTCGGCCAGATAAGCGTAACCGCCTATATCTTCCAGCTTTCCGAATTCCTTTAGTTGATCACCAAGGATAATCTCGTCGATCGGCTGGTTGGCGTCTACCAATTCCAGCATCGCCCGATAAATATGACGATGACTTTCCTCGTGAAATGAGTTGGGAGTGAGGATCCCGGCAATATCGGTCATCGTTTGGTTGTTGAAAATGATCGCGCCCAACACAGCTTGCTCTGCTTCAAAATCGTGTGGAATTGTCAGGACCGATTTATTTTCTGCCGTCATGAGTGATTACTCTGGAATAAAACAAGGGCTCAAGAAGCTATGTAGCTTTTTGCAAAGTGTTAGGTTAACGAAAACTTTCGGCATTCTCAACTGATTAAACAAAAAAACAAGCGATGTATCTAAAGTCCTTTAAATTCTGACAGTTAATTCCCAATTATCATAACATTAATCTGCTTTCCGAAAAGGTGTTCCGATATAACTCTAGCAATCCTTGGCTTTTCACCCGCATACAGACTCCTATTTTTGGTAAATTGCTCCAGGCGGTCTTTCCCAGCAGTTTTCCGGATCGATTCATGATTGTCTGGCCCATGGCGATTCCTTCCGTGACCACACGAATCTCGCCGTATTCCAATTCAAAAAGGCTGGGATCAATCACAAGGGCTATCGCAGAAGGATCATGGGTGTAGAGTCCGTCAACCCCGGTCGATCGATGAAAATTGAGATAAAATCGAGCCATGTCGAATAAAAATTGTCCTGCCAGATACTGGGAATTGTGAACCTCTTTTAGATAGTGTTCCGACATAATGACTTGTTGCGACACGTCCAGACCCAGCAAAGTAATGGGACCTTCCCTGGTCAACACAAAATCCGCCGCATGGGGATCACTGAGCATATTGGCTTCGGCTGCCGGATTGACATTGCCGTTAATAGTAACAGCGCCGCCCATTACAACGAGTTGCTTCAGGTTCTTGAGAAAAGCCGGTTCTTTTTTGATTGCAAGGGCAACGTTGGTAAGAGGACCGATAGCAATGACGGTAATCTGACCCGGATCGGACATCACCTGATCGATTAAAAATTCGTCTGCTGATTGCAACACGGCACTATTTGAAGGCTCAGGAATAGCAATATCACCAAAGCCGTTTTTTCCGTGAACAAAATCCGGAAAATCCTTCAACGGCTTTTCAAACGGAACTTCAGCTCCTTTTGCTACGGGAATATCGTAATTCAACAACTCTAGTAACGCCAGGGCATTATGGGTGGCTTGGCTGGTACTGACATTTCCGTAAATGGTTGTCAATCCAAGCAGGTCGATTTGTGGAGAAAAACGAGCAAAGGCAATAGCCATCGCATCATCCACTCCCGGATCTGTATCAATAATAACTCTTGCTGCCATTTTAAGGGGAAGTATAGATAATTGTCTTATTGCTTCATTTACAAGATTATATATTTATATCAGAAGCTATGACGGTATGGAAACACTTAGGATCTGAATTGCAGTTGAGGTTATGAATTGTGGGATTAAGTAAAAAAGATTCATATGAATACAAGTCATTACGGGCCTGACCCGAAATCCATCTGCAACTAATTAAAATAATTAATACATCTCGAATCAAGCCTGTGCTCAGCTTGACTGAGTATCCGGGGTGATAAGTGTGAGAGAGTCTGTTGACCGGGAATATAAACGGGCGTTGCTGGTTAGCTGGTTTTTGGATGCCGGATCAAGTCC
>JAKSDL010000572.1 GCA_022360105.1 Pseudomonadota bacterium | reverse complement strand
ACCGAATTTAAATACACCAGGGGGGGAGCCCCAATTGAAGTGATAGTGCAACTCTCGAAAAGCAAGTTGGATTTAATTGACTTTTTAACCGTAACAATAGAATCCCGATTTGAAGAAGGGGTACAGGTAACTCCACCTTATCTTTCAGAAACCGTTTATTCCCCTCTGCTTTTGGTTGACAATCCCAGGGAAGAAACATTCTGGTCTGAAGAACACAACCGCTTGGTCAATCGCTGGACATACAAATTTGAGCCTTTAATCTCCGGAAAATTTAAACTGAAACCGTTTGTTATCAACTTCAGGTTGGATAAGGAAAAGACTGCCAAAATCGGCGAATGGCCGGTATACCAGGTCCATACTGAATCCATTGACTATGAAGTAAAACCGACAGATATTGGCAAATTGGACGATATAAGGGATATCAAAGGCTTGATCTATCCTCCTTACAAAATCTGGATTCCTATTGTAACAGGATTGACTCTCTTGTTTCTGAGCACAAGCCTGTTCCTATTACTCAGGTATCGAAAAAACCAACAACCCGAATTCAACATCAGCACTCCCTTGATTGATTACTATGCCGATGCTTTGAACAAACTGCATGCTCTGGAACAGCAGGACTATATCAGCAAAGCAGAATTCAATGTCTTTCACACTGAACTTACCTCCATATTAAGAAACTACCTGGAACATCATTTTGGTCTGAGAGCCAAAGAGCAGACCACTGAGGAATTTATCCAGGAAATCGTTCGGACACGCACCTTTTCAGAAGAGCAACGATACGAGTTAAATCGGTTTTTGCAGCTGGCGGACCTGGTTAAATTTGCGACCTTTCAACCCGGGCCTCAAATCAGTGAAGACGCCCTGGGCAACGTTCGCACCTTTATTCAAACAACCGGTAAACCAGATGAAGTTTAACTATACAATCATGTTGGGTGCAGGCGGGTTGTTCCTGCTTTACTTACTTCTCGCTTTCCTGGTTCACAGGAAAAAAAAGGCGATAGCTCCCATTACTTTCTCCGGATTGGAACAGATCAAAGCTGCGGGTTTCAGCTGGAAGCTTAAACTACACTGGATTCCACTTGCTTTGCGTATTACAGCTGTTTTTGTGTTGCTGGTTGCGTTTGCCAGACCACAAAAAGGCCTGGAAGTGATCAAAACAGCCAGGGAGGGCGTCGCCATTCAAATGGTGATCGACCGCTCCTCAAGCATGACAGAACCCCTGACATTCCAAGGAGAGGAATCGGATCGCCTGAGTGTCGTAAAACAGGTGTTTTCAGAATTCATCAAAGGAAATGATTCCGGGTTGCAAGGGCGCTCAAATGACATGATTGGATTGAACAGTTTTGCCGGATTTGTCGAAGAAAACTCTCCTTTAACGCTGGATCACAACACCCTGGTTAATTTTGCCAAAACAATACGTCCCGCCAGCCGGGTTGAAGACGGCACCATGATAGGTGATGCTTTGTATTATTCAGTGTTAAGATTGATCAGTGTAGATGAGCTTTTGAAAAAAGCCGGCGAGAAAAATAATGATTACAAAGTAAAATCAAAAATTATTATTCTGCTAACCGATGGCCAGCAAACCCGAGGAGGCATGTCTCCTCTTGAGGCTGCCCGATTTGCCGCTGATAACGATATAAAAGTCTATACCATTGCTATTGTCAGCGATCAAAATTATAAACGGCAGGATTCACTGTTCGGTCAGTTTTTTTCTTTAATGGACAGACCGCTGGATACAAGTATACTGGAAAATGTAGCAACTATCACCGGGGGATTGTTTGCCAAGGCAGACTCCGGTGAATCACTTGTAAAGATATACGAACAGATTGACGAGATGGAGAAGAGTCAATTTGATGAACGGTTCACAACCTATAAGGAGATTTTCCCGACTTTTGTAATAATAGGACTGGGATTGCTGCTACTTGAACTTCTGCTTTCAAATACCCTGTTTCGAACCATTCCCTAAAACCAGGGTTTATAGATAGATCCGATCCATCCTGCGGGTCCAGCCTGCTAAAACCTGGTAAGTCACTGTTCCAATGAGATCAGCCAATTCCATTGCAGTAATTTCTTCGGACTTTTGTTTACCAAGTAAAACCGCTTCATCACCGATTTTGACGCCTTCAATACCGGTGATATCCACCATGGTGGCATCCATGGCGTTTCCTCCCACCAGCGGCGCTCGCATTCCGTTGATCAAAACAAAGCCCTTGTTTCTCAGTCTGGGATATCCGTCACCATACCCCACCGGTAGCACGGCAATTCTTGTTGTTCTCTCAGCCGTGAAATGCATACCGTAGCCAAGGGTATCTCCGGGCTGCAGGGTTTTAATAAAGGCAATTCGGGCCAGCACTCGCATGGCTTGCCGTAATTCCCGACCCTCGATCTCTATTCTACGGCAAACTTTGGAAGGGTAGACTCCGCAAGGCAATATTCCGATACGAACCAGGTTGCCATGAGCATGTGGCAAATCCAAATACCCACCAGTGTTACACGCATGGACCAGCGGTGGCAAGATACCCTCGGCTTTTAGAGTTTCCACAACATCAGTGAATCGTTTCCATTGCAGGTTTGCATGATCTTTAAGGGCTTCATCCGATTGGGCAAAATGGGTCATGATCCCTTCAATGCGAATGCCTTCGATCCGGTTAACTTCCTTAAAAACCTCCACGGCATTGTCCCAGCGCACTCCATAGCGTCCCATTCCCGTGTCTACTTTGAAGTGAACCACCGACTCAACCCGTTGTTTGATGGACAATTCACCAATCAGTTTTGCTTTTTCTACGGATTGGATCTGTACTGAAAAATTCTGACGGACACAACGCGGAATCTCCTCGTCTTGCCGCTCGCCAAAAATTAGAATCGGAATCTTGGCAAAGTGTCGTCTCAATTCGATTGCTTCGGAAAGACAAGCGACAGCCAACTGGCTACAACCGGCGTTTATTGCCTCCTCAGCCATTTCAATTATCCCGTGCCCCGCTGCATCATCTTTGACAACTGCCATGACTTGCAGATCCTTGGGTTTATCTT
>JAKSDL010000139.1 GCA_022360105.1 Pseudomonadota bacterium | reverse complement strand
AGGAAGTTGGCTTAAAGAATTGTTTGATCATGAGCAATCCGGGGAGAAGGTAAAATTCTGATTGAATCTGATAACGAAGGGCAGGGTAGCCCCAATTAGCCGCCAAGGGGCTAGCCTGTTGACCGGGACGCTGAATTTGCGAGACTTGCAGCAAAGAACCCGCCCTACCGTTTGATTTGCATTACAGTTGATTGTATTTGAGTGCTTTGCCCAAGAAGGGAACAGGCAAAGATTCATATTTGTCGTTATTTCAGTAAAATTCCAAACATCCATTGCCGAACTCAATTACAAAACAAAGGGTGATGTTTCAAAGACACCAGTAAAAATCCCATCAAAGCCACCGATTGTAAATGAATTTCTTTTTGTTCTGTATCTTTAATTTCAACGGATTGGGTCACAAATGTTTGTTTGTCCAGAACAGTGGAAAACGAAGGACAATTGTAATATAAACCATCGTTTTTTTCGACCAGGTATGACTCAACTCCGTTTTCTTTCATGTAAATTGTATTTCCTTCAAGCAAAAAGCCTGTTTCCTCTCGATCAAATGACAGTCTAGACAGACAAATTCTTGGTTTGTCCTTATAAGGGTCTCCGCTGGTTGGGCAAAAAGTTGTGCAATTTCCGCATTCATTACAAAAATCGCTAATATTTATAATCTGCAGGGATTGTGTAATTTTTAGCGATTTTTCAGTCGTAATCGATGCCTTGCCGTTTTCAACGATTGCAATCTGCCGCGGCAAATCCGTTGGGTTTACAGGAAACACAATGTTGGCCCGGTTAGGGCAGACGGTTGTACAGATGGCACAATACAAATCACAAGATAAGCAACGATCCGCTTCAGCGGTGGTTTCGTCTTCCGTCAGTGTTTTCGATATCAGATCAAAACCCAGGGCAGAACCGAAATAGTGAGATCCCGTGACCAGTCCTAACTTTCTTTGGGCCAGTTTTTTCTGATAGTCTGTAAAACTCAACCGGCTGTGTTTTATAGACTGTGTCTCTCTTTCTTGGTGCATGGCATATTTTATTATGTTTTCAGCCGTCCGTCTACCATCTCCAATGGCTTCAACCAAAGTAGCTGCACCCCTTACCGCATCGCCACCGGCGAATACTTTGCCAAGTTCAGTTTCATAGGATTCGGGATCAATTTTGAGTTGTTTACCAGCCAGAAAATCAACGACGATTTCTTGACCAATTGCAGGAATTACCGTATCAGCAGTAAAGCGCAGTTCCGAATCAGGAACTTTTTCCGGGCGAGGTCTGCCGCTGTCGTCCGGAGTGCCTAGCTTCATCTGACTGCATGCAATTCCGGAGACCCGTCCTTCTTTTTCGATGATATGTTCCGGTGCTACCAGTTCAATCATATGAACGCCTTCCGCCACTGCTTCCTCTATTTCCTCGTGGTCCGCCGGCATCTGTTTTCTTGTTCTTCTGTAAAGTATGGAAACCTCACCATCGGCACCGACCAGTCTTTTGGCCGTGCGTGCCGCATCCATGGCGGAATTACCGGCACCAATCACCACAACATTATTTCCCAGGTCCGGTGTTTGGCCATTTCTAACCCTGCTTAGAAAATCCAGCTGGTCCATTACACCCTCGGACGTTTCTCCAGGAATGCCTAAATCCATTGATTTTTGTGCTCCAACAGCGATGTAAAGATAATCAAATGTTTCTCGCATGGAATCAAATTGTTTCTGATCCACAGAGGCATTGAAGTGGATCTTGACACCCAGGTTTTTGATGCGCTCGATATCCGATTCGAGACTGGCCTCATCCAGTCTGAAGGTTGGTATGGCATCCACAGCCATGCCCCCGGCTTTCGATTTGGCTTCAAAGACCTCAACAGAAAATCCTTCCAAGGCAAGAAAATAAGCACAAGAAAGACCGGATGGCCCTGCACCGATAATGCCGACCTTGAATCCGTTAGGCTGTTTTTTATTGAGATGGGAGGTATCGGCGTATTGTTCGGCTACATATCGCT
>JAKSDL010000214.1 GCA_022360105.1 Pseudomonadota bacterium | reverse complement strand
TTCCTGATCGAACTCACCGGAAATCCTTCAGCTGCTGCGGAAATATTGGAGAATGGTTTTGCAAACGGGAAACCGGTGGTCACAGCCAACAAAGAACTGCTGGCACATGACGGCCCAAAGTTTTACAGATTAGCTAAGAATTCCGGGGTTCCATTTGGATTTGAAGCAGCCGTTTGTTCAGGCACTCCGGTAATTAACTGGCTGACAAAAGGATATTCCGGAGATCAGGTCACATCGATCACCGGTATCTTAAACAGCACCAGTAATTATATACTTAGTGAAATGGAAAAAGGGGTTTCCTCTCAACAGGCCTTACATGAAGCCCAACAGGCAGGCTATGCGGAGCCGGATGCGAGTAAGGATATACAAGGCCTGGATACAGCTCACAAACTTGCCATTTTGATCCACAACGTTTTGGATGAATCCTTTAGCTTTTCGGACCTGAAAATCGAAGGTATCGATCAGCTCACATCTGAAGACATTCAGGCCTCAATTAGACAAAACCAAAAAATCCGTTTAATTGGACATGCATCCAGATCACATACGGGAATCGACGCCTGGGTTCGACCGGTACCACTACCAAATTTACACCCGCTTGCAGATGTGGACGGTCTGGAAAATAGTGTATTGATCGAGTGTAGATACGGGGGAACATCATCAATCAAAGGAATTGGTGCAGGAGCTCATTCGGCTGCTTCAGGTGTTATCAGTGATTTAGTTAATCTGCTGGCCCGGTAATCGATCTCCCTTCATTCCGCAACAAAGACATTCCTGGCCAATGGCCTTCCCGCAGCAAGAGACTGGGTATTCTAACGCATAAAACGGCGGAGTATTAAACCCTGGCTTTACAACAAAATCGAACTAATCAACGTTGGGAATATCCTCATTGTATTATTGTGAAATTTGGCAATCTGTGAAAGACTCACATCCTGTGAAGAGCTCAGAGCTGAGCCCATGTTCAGTTTGCGACTGTTATCTGTCTAAAACCAGCCAATTGGATCGAGACATTATGGGTGCTACACAAAAACTTATCCATGGCGGAGACATCGTTACCATGGATGATTATCAACCAAATATTGAGGCTGTTGCTGTCCGAGATGGCAAAATTACTGCTGTCGGTGAGACCTCGTTTTGTCGGGATCAGCTAGACAAAAATCCTGAGGAGATCAATTTAAAAGGGTCAACCCTGCTTCCCGGTTTTATCGATTCCCATATTCATCCGACGATGATGATCCTTTATGAAATGTACACTGATGTATCCCGGTTCAGTACCTTTACGGAAATTGAAGCAGTTCTGGCAAAGACGACCAATAGTCTATCCAACACAGAATGGGTCATCGGCCTGCAATTTGAAGAGCAGTACCTGAAACCTCCAGTCCTGCCAAACAGGCATGATTTGGACAGATGCTGTCCTGATCACCCGGCTATTCTGTTAAAAAGAGACGGACATTCCCTGGTAGCCAATACCAAGGCTATAAAAATGGCTGGTATCACATGTTCCACCGATGATCCGGAAGGTGGGAGTATTGATAGAGAAACCGATGGTTTCCCTGCAGGTTCGTTTAGAGAAAATGCCATGCAGCTGATAATGTCCAAGATCAGCTTACCTGCCATGGAAAGCATCATCAAAGCTGCCGATACAGTCTTTAAAAGAATTTCCGGATTTGGCATTACCTCGGTATCTGCGATTTTGCAGACCGACAATGAAGGAATCATGGGTGAACAAGGCGCATTCGATATACCATTAATGGAACTGCTCAAAGATCAGATTCCTTTTTCGATGTATATTATGCTTGTTGCCCAAAATGCCCGGGTTGTTGTTGATTTGATGTCCTCACCTCTGCACCAGGAATCGATAGGTGCAGGACATCGGATCGGGGCTCTAAAGCTTTGGGCAGATGGAAGCTTTGCCTCCTGCACGGCTAAGATGAAGGAACCTTTTACAGATAACCCAAACACATCAGGTTATCTTCTTGATACTCCGGAAATCATCTACCGACGAATGGTCGATGCCCATAAAGCCGGGTTGCAACTTGCCATCCATACCATCGGTGATGAGTCCACAGATAT
>JAKSDL010000944.1 GCA_022360105.1 Pseudomonadota bacterium | reverse complement strand
CGGGAGACTGCTGCATCCTTAATCTCAGGAGTATTTCATCCATGAAACGGAAACTGAACCTCGAGCCGCAAAGTGCTACGAAATAAACAATTCCAAATATCACATAAGCTCCTCTGGAGTAACCGACTCCAAACGATGAGAACAAAGTCGCTATGGCGATACTTAATATGGTTCCAACACAGGCAACCGTCGCAAAATTAAAAACGTCCTGAAATACTGCAGATCTCCAGCTAAACTCATAAATTCGAAACAGGAAATTAACTGCTAAACAGCACATCACAACCATCGGCATTGCCTCAAGCATGGCAAGGGTCAGTGATTCATCGGGTCGGAAATCGAATCTCAGAAGGTAGGAGAGATAGAAGGAAGCACCGATGAGCACTACATCAACCACCATCTTCAACAGCGGGACCCTGTAAGTGATCGAAGTCACCAATTGCTGCCAGCCTTCTTTTTTTATCGGCGCAACCTGAATCCGGACACTTGCGAGATAAACGGCGATCATCAACATCCCGATAAACACAATGGCAAAAATCAGGTAGCCGAAACTCGGGTATAATGTCATCAACACCGCAACCGACACACATATCGCAGAGACCAGATAAAGAATCTTTAAAGTTTGCCAATGAGTTAAACCAGATTCCGCCAGGCGATGGGTGGAATGATCCTTGCCTCCCACCGAAGGGCTCTGTCCTCTCATCAAGCGGGTCACGGTGACCAATGATGTGTCCAGGATCGGAATTGCCGCCAGGGTGATCGAAGCGAAAAGCCTCAATACGTTGTCTGATATAGATTCTGCCTCTGTCGGAATCAGGTAACCGTTTAACTCAGAGGGAACACTGATTGCCGCAAATACAAAGCCTATCAACAAACTCCCTGAATCACCCATGAAAATCCTGGCCGGCGGTTTGTTCAGTAACCAAAACCCAAATACTGAGAAACAAAGAACTCCACCAACATAAACCGATTGAGGAATACTCTCATAATCTCCAAATACCCCCATCAGGCAGACACCGATCGAACCAATAATGACGATTCCTGAGCTAACACCGTCCATATT
>JAKSDL010000435.1 GCA_022360105.1 Pseudomonadota bacterium | reverse complement strand
GGGGAGACTGGGTGGAAGATCGCTATGTTGGCGAAGATGGAGTTCTTTACGAATACAAAAGTGATTTTGATCTGCTGATTGTCACCACTGCTCATGAAGCGGCCCAAAGACACGCCAAATGGAGACGAATCGAAGACAAACTACGGAGTCATCCTGGGCTGCGCACGTTGACCAGCTTGATCGTTATCGACATCAATGCCCTCAACAGAGAGTTGCAACGCGGTCGTTTCTTCTATCGGGATATTCAACAGGAAGGGATTGTTTTGTATGACTCCCAATTCTTTGAACTCGTAAAAGCAAAAGAATTATCCCCGGAGCTGAGATGGGAAGAGGCTAACATTCATTTCGATAAATGGTTCACTAGTGCAGATGACTTTTTCGAACAATATCAATTTGCTTATCAGAAAGAAAAATTGTTGATGGCTTCATTTCTTCTTCATCAGGTCACAGAACGACTTTTTATGACCACCCTGCTTGTCTACACCAACTATAAACCCAAATCACATGATCTCAAAAAGTTGTATCCCCAGGTGATTTCCCAGGATCCTGCTTTCATCACGATTTTTCCCCAGAACGCCGAATGGGAGAAAGAAAACTTCATCCTGCTCAAAAATGCTTATATCGATTCCAGGTATAATATGGACGAGTTTCATATCACCAGGGAGCAATTGGAATGGCTGGCGGAAAGAGTCACTCGGTTGAAGGAATTGACTGAAAAAAGCTGCCAGGCAAAAATCAAACATTTGGAAGCGCAAAAAAGCAAGGAAAACTAACAAGTTTTTTTTCTGACCAGCTATTCAAAAAATCTGCAGACAGCATATATTTTAAAATCTCATCAAAATAGGTATGGTGTCACCTGATTATTATACACTCTTAGTTGCTACAACGGTATTTATAATTTTCTTATCTACGCCGCGATCACAAGGGATGTAAAAAGTCTTGTCAGAATTCAATTGCGTGTCGGTTTGGTTTATTGGCGGAGTATTTCATACTCACTATGTAATTCAACAAAAATAAATCATTGCAGCCTTGAGACTTGTGTGGCTTACTGAAAATAACGGTGATATGGAGTTGACGAAAATATTCCATTGTTTGAACAAGTTTTCTTGCTTGATCGATTGGAAAATTAGGGGCAGAAATTAGAGCAAGAGCAAGAGCAAGAGCAAGAGCAAGAGCAAGAGCAAGAGCAAGAGTTTGAATTGGAGACAATATACCTTAAGAGGCTGGTTAACTTATCACATTTGATTTTTTGATACTAAGGAGCCAAAAACATGCTTTCCGGGTGGATGGAACATATGATCAAGACCATTTCCGAATTGGGGAGATCATATCTTGAGAAGCCGATCAAGAAGCACACGCTGAAAACAATCAGGCAACTTTGCCAGACCCTGTTAAACAGGAAAGGAGAAGCTTCCGGTACGGCATTGGCCAAGGATGTCGTTGATACGTTTAATCGTATGTCTGAAGAGGAACGGAGAGGGTTTTTAAAGATCCTGACCGAGGAGTTTGGACCGGATGCCGAGGCCATATCGGAGGCAGCCGGCAAGTATTTGGAAGCACGGGACTTCGATTCCATGCAGGTTTTGGCAAGATCCCTGAATTCTCCCAGGGCTGATTTGATACGAATGATCAATTTCGCCCCGGGGGGTATTGCAGCAATTATCAAAATGCGAGAGCTTGTGCTGTCAGATCTGAAACAAGACAAGACCTTTCTGCCTTTGGAGGCCGATCTGTTCCGCCTCCTGTCATCCTGGTTCAACAGGGGGTTTCTGGATTTTCAGCAAATCAACTGGGATACACCGGCTGCAATCCTTGAGAAAATCATTGCCTATGAAGCCGTTCACGAAATTAAGGACTGGAGAGACTTGAGAAGGCGATTGGCCGAAGATCGCAGTTGTTTTGCCTTTTTTCATCCCGCGTTGCATCATGAACCGTTGATATTTGTTCAAGTAGCCTTTACCAAGGGAATTGCACGAAAAATACAACCGCTGCTCAGCGAAGCCGAAGGAGAGGTTTCCGTTTCACAAGCTGATACGGCCATTTTTTACTCAATTTCCAATGCTCAAACGGGTTTGAAAGGGATCAGTTTTGGTAATTTCCTCATCAAACAGGTCGTGGATCATATCTCCAAAAAAATGCCTGAAATTAAAACCTATTCTACCCTTTCCCCCATTCCAAAATTCAGAAAATGGCTGGAGAAGTATTATATCCATCGGAAGGATTCGGTAATTACTGAAGAAGAAAAGGCACAGCTTTTAACACCGAACTGGTTTGAAAACGAAAAGAAGCGAAAGCAACTGATGAAAACATTGACCAGGGTTTGCGCCCTCTACCTGGTACTCGAAAAAAAAGGACAGCAACCTTATGACCCGGTAACGCGTTTTCATTTAGGCAACGGAGCTGAGATCGAGAATATTAATTGGGAGGCAGATGTCTCGGAACATGGAATTGAGCAGTCTTTTGGGTTGATGGTCAATTATAAATACACTCCGACCCATATTGTTTCCAATCATGAAGCCTACGTGAATGAAGGGAAGATATGCTATTCATCGAAAGTGAAGAAATTGCTTGAGTAGCCATTTTTTGATGAACGCCCTCAGCGTTCGAAAGTGCTGGGGCGTGGTTACCCAGGGTTACGCTCGTAAACTCGCTTACCCTGGGCTAGTATAATTATCCCTTTCAGGGATAAGGGCTAATCAGGATCTATTTGTATTCAGGTTTTTGTCCTTCTGCTGTCGGGCGATGGATTTTGATGGTGGCTTTGGCGGAATTGGATTCGTCAAACACTACAAAGCCCATCAGTGCCTGCAGAAAGATTAAAGGAAACAGGTAGTTCTCTACGACGCGATTGGTGATCAAAAAGAATAGAGAATAGGTGCTGGCATAAACAAGACTGGTTGAGAGGGACATGTCGCTCTTCAGGTATTGAACAAAAAGCACCAGGAAGAAAAAGATCTGCAGGAAATAAAGGCCGTAACCTCCAATAATCGGAACCAGCCAGTAGGAAATATTAAATCCATTCCAAAAAAAGTGTCCAGCCAGTAACTTACAGTACAATAAAGAAAGGTATCCTGAAATCTCATGCCAAAGGGAAGCAATTGCATGGTTCCAAATAGAATTCCCAGGGCAAGATAAATGATCCAGTATTTAAAGGGTTGTTTTTTTAATAAGAAACCCAGGGCAAAAGGAACCAATAAACAGGAGTACAAGGAAAGGCTGACACTCCAACCCAATGCTGCCACGCCCAACAAGTAGTATCCTCTGCAAAACAGAAAAAAAATCAGACTGATAACCAGAGGTAAGATGCCGGTATAACTTGCCTCGACTGAAATCTGATAGGGAGAAAGCAAATACAGTGACAACAAATATGCTGTTATATGCTTTCGTTTTTTAGGAATGGCAGTGTATATCAAACAGACAGAAGCCAGCTGGGCCAGGCTGCCCAGCCACCTGGGGTCCAGGTTTAAAAAACGAAAAAGAACATAGCTGAGCCAGTGTCCCGGTAAAACCGTAAACGGTCTGCTTCCCGCTGAATCGTAAACCTGGTACGGATCCAGTCCGATGAAAAACCGATCAATGGCCTCGTAGTATAGTGAAAAAGGCTGTCTTGTATCTGATTCAAGGGAAATGGCGTTGATATGGAAATAATTCAGGAAAAGAAATCCCCCAATAGACATCAGAAGAATGGTTGAAGGATAACCGGGCCGCTGGATCATTATCTGGACTACAAAGAGTATAATGAAGAAAGTTGTGGCCAGCCAGAGTGTTGAGCTATCCAGATTTAACTGGTCCGGTTCAAGCTCATTCAATCTGAGCATCAAAAAAGTGGCGGAAACAAGAAATGAGACAAAACAACCAAAAATAGCTATCCGATGGGTGGTGAAATTTATTGGTAAAGGAATAAAGTAGGTAAGGCGTTCGGAAGAGATGAACAGTAAATGGAGTCCGATCAATAGCATAGCTACAATGGCTCTTACTATGCCAATAAAGAAACTGGTTTCTTCAAAAGTGGGATTATGAGTTGCCACTGATCCCAGGCTGATAGCCAGGCAGATGCAAAAGGCCAGAAAAATGGAGGCTTGACTGGGTTGTTCTCGTCTCTCGTTTATAATCATTGTGAATGCATGGTTCTCTTTTTATTCATATCAGTAACAATTAGTGTTGATTAAACCGACCGTGTTTTCAACGACTAATTTACCATGGATCATCATCAAAGGAAAAATATCATGTCAAATTCCCAACATGCAGCGATCCAATCCCAAACCAAGTTTCAGGCTACTAGACCAATTGCACAGAAATCAATAGACTGAGGCAGATATCAACTACAATCTAACCCCGGGAGAGTGAATTGTCAGGCAAGCAGATCAGGAAAGAGCTGAACATTGGGGCGACTCACACCCTGGTATATTTGCAGCAGCGTTGAAATAATTAACAGGACTTATTCAGATGACACCGGCAGTAAACCTGGTAAAAAAACAGAAAATTGATTATTCCTTGCATAGTTATAAACCGGGGATGTCATCGACTGAATCATACGGAGAGGAAGCAGCTGAAGCGCTGGGGTTGGACAAGAATCAAGTCTTCAAAACCCTGGTGACGGCATTGAACGGGAATAAAAGGACACTTGGTATAGCATTGGTGCCGGTTTCAACCATGTTGGATTTGAAGCAATTTGCCAAGGCAGCGGAGGTAAAAAACGCAGAAATGGCTCAACCCGCAGATGCACAAAGAACAACCGGCTATATTCTTGGCGGCATCAGCCCGCTGGGACAAAAACAAAAACTTCCCACGGTTATTGATGCCTCGCTTAAGAATTTCGATACTGTTTTTGTCAGTGCAGGTAAACGGGGGTTACAACTGGAGCTTGCTCCCGAAGATCTTATTAAGCTCACCAATGCCAAAGTTGGTGTAATTGCCAAATAATTCACACTCAAAAAAGCGATTATGTCTGATATTATTCACCTGGATCAATACAAACGCAGGCAACAAGCAAAACAATGTTTTAAGTTCTGGAATGCCCAATTTCGTGATTCTTTTGATGAAGCCACTAAAGTTGGGGATTTACCGGATAATGTCCTGTTATTTATTGCTTCCCCGGGTGAGAAAAGTGCAGGCGCTGTCTATCAGCTGATTGAGCAAGTCAAATATCCGCAAACAAGGTTGGAGGAAAAAGACGTTCAAAAACTGGAAATGGATCTGATGGATGTCCATCTGCATCTGGCAGATATTTTCAGATATGAAATGATGTATCGATTAGGCTGGATAGAGTCTTATCCAAAAATGGATTGTCCGCTCCTGGATTTGATCGAAGCGATAGAACCCGGTACTAAAGATATGTTTAGTAATCCCCCCAATTTGAAACCTGACCACCCTCAATATGCAGAGTTCGCAAAGCTAATTCCCAGGGAGAAGGAACTTTTCATTCGGAAATTGTTTGTCAATGCCCTGATAGAGTTCAATAAGAAGGTAAACAAATAGCTGGTTGTTCCCGGACCTGCCTTCCCAGATACAGCACACCTTCCTTCGAGTTTCGGATTGACGGGATTTATGGATGATGTGAGAAATGCATCACCTGCCGCGTGTCAAAGTCAGGCGGATTTCCGTGCCCTGTTCATCGGCCGATGGTGAGTTTTCATTGGATGTTATGGAAATGGAACCGCCGTAAGCGTTGATAAATCTTTTAACCAGTGGCATACCATACCCGGTGCCTTTTTCTCCGTTGGTACCTTTGCGACTGGTAGCCTTGTTAAGATCGTAGATATCCTTGATAATCGATTTCGGAATTCCAATCCCAAAATCCCTGATCGAGACACGAACCTGTGTCTGGGAATAGCTGGATTGAATATCAATAGTGGATTCGGGATAAGAAAACTTAATGGCATTGGAAAGTATGTTATTAAGCACTGAATTGACAAAGGATGTTTTTTCCACCATCACTTTAATTTTGGGATCAACGGAAACCTGAAGTGATAACTGTTTTTGCTTCAGTTTCTGAGTCAGAATATCTTCCGACTCTTTAATCATTTCGTACAGTGAATGTGCCTTCATTTCCTGACTGATTTTTTCATCTTCCAAATCCCGCATCTTTTTTACCATTTCAATAATCGCGATGCCGTTTTTAATAGAGGTGTTTATATAACCACTCAGGTCATTAAAATGGCCGGGATTGGTCTTCAGGATCTCCATGATACTGTTCAAGCTGGAAAACGGATTAAGCAGGTCGTGACATAATAGATGCAGAAATTGTTTCATCTGGTCATTTTTGACGGAAAGCTCACGAGTTCGCTCCGTAACCCTCTTTTCCAGCGATTGATTGATGACTTCCAGATTGAGATTCAATCGTACCAGTTCCTGGGCGTATTTCTGGAGTTTAAGTTGATTTTCGATGCGGCTCAGTAATTCCTCCTTGGCAAAAGGTTTGCCAATATAATCATTGGCACCGCAGTTCAGGCCCTTAATTAAATCACCGACACGATTTTTTGCTGTAAGGACAATAATTGGCAGTTCTGTTGAAGAATAGGATTCACGGACTTTCAAACAGAATTCATAGCCGCTCATTCGTGGCATCATCAGATCGAGAATAATGAGATCCGGTTTTTCCTTTTCCAGTTTCTCCAGGGCCTGAAAGCCGTCCATAGCCGACATCACGCCATAGTTGTTCATGGAAAGCTGGTTGTGAAGCACCTGAATGTTCACCAACTCATCATCGACTACGAGAATGGTGGATCGTTGGGAAACATCCATCGATTTTTCCAGAATGTCTTCATTGACAAGCTCTCTAACCCTCGAAATAGTCTGCGGTAACGTATCCGTGAATACGGCGGTGGGAGGTGTCTGCTCGGCAACCTCGTTATCTGCGATCGGCAAGTTAAACGAAAAGGTGGAACCAGTACCTTCCGTACTGGAAACGGTAATCTGACCGCCATGAAGCTCCACAAGTTTTTTCGTTAAAGCCAATCCTAAACCTGATCCG
>JAKSDL010000185.1 GCA_022360105.1 Pseudomonadota bacterium | reverse complement strand
CCCAAAGAAACCAAATAGAAAAATGGCAACCAACTGCCGGTTTGTAAAGCTAGTCTTGTTTCTTCTTCTAAATATGATTGCCATTGCATCACCAGTCGCAGAATCGACCATGAGACCCGTTTACTCACTGGAAGGTTTAAAACTGGATGTGATTCCAAAAAAAGAGTATAACCTGAAAAACAGGTTGCTGGATGGTGTTTTCCCAGTCCTGTTCGATAATGCCATTGGCACAAATCAGGTCGGCAACGCTTTGTCTATCATAAAGTTCGAAGAGAAATGGTACACACCCTTTGGTGATGGTCTCAGCACAGAGGTTCTTAAAAAGGATTTCTCGGACTTCATTAGCGGTTCCTGCCAATTTCGTTCGGCCCCTTCTCCCAATTTTATCACCTGGGTGCAGACCCGCCGCTTTTTTCTCTATGATTTGAGGGAAAAGACCCATCGCTATTACAGTATTCGATCTCACCAAGGAGGATGGGATTATGTTCTAGATTATTCCGCTATCGATGAGCAAAGAAAGCAATATGTTTTTTATATTGAAAACTATGGAGCTGGCAACTTTTTGAAGATCTATGATTTCAGCACTGACCCACCGGGGGAATCTTCATTATTTGACATGAGTCCAGGCAAGAGAATAAAAAATATGCTCGAAGCCAAGGATGGAAAAATATTTCTATATAATAACGACGAAAAAAAATTAGAAGCCATCGATACTCATTTCAGGTTCGATACCCACCCAATTATAAACCTTTACAACGGATCAAAAGATATCAGCTCGTCATATAATTCAATAAAGTTTCATCCCACCTTGCCCATAGCTTTGGTTGCGGGCAGGAATAAACTATATCTTGCCAAGTGGGAATCGGCAGGTGACGATCTGATCCCACTCATTTATTTTCCTCGTTATTCACGCTATTACGATTTTTCTCCTGACGGCAACTACGCAGTGGTTCAGTTCGCCAAAAACGATGTTGAAGATAATCCCAAAGAACCCCAGTATGCCTACGTGTTTCGCGTCAATCCCGAGCTGGACTATGTCCTGGATGACCCCGTCGAGTTGCAAAGCCATACTATGCTTTCTGCCGACTATCTCTGGACGGTCAACCCCACCAGTTTCGTCAAAGTCTCCTACGAAAACATGTTCCGCTGGGTAATCGATGAACCCAAAGAAGCCAAATAGAAAAATGGCAACCAACTGCCGGCTTGTAAAGCTAATCTTTTTTCTTCTTCTAAATATGATTGCCATTGCATCACCAGCCGCAGAATCGACCATGAGACCCGTTTATTCACTGGAAAATCTGAATATGGAAGTGATCAAGAAGGAAACTTACAACGTTCCTGATAATCTTGGAATTGAAGTTTTTCCAGTTCTTGTTGATGGTGCTATAGGAACAACCTATAACAATTCAATCTCGCTTATCCACTTCAATAATAAGACTATGAAAATTGAGGTACTGAAAAAAGATTTTTCTGACTATGTTGAAGGAGTGCAGGCTTTCTTGCCCCCGTTTTCAAATCATTATATTGGTTATATCCAAACCAGGAGATTTCTGCTTTTTGATTTGGTCAATGCAAAACACAAATATTATAACATTATAAATACTATTAAAGAACACCTGATTGACGTCAATGTGTACGGCCATTCTAGTAAGCAATTCGTTTTCAAAACACATAAGTCCTCCAGGATTGATGGAAAAAAGCATGATGAGTTTACACTTAAGGCAATAGATCTTAGCAGTGGAAAACCAGAGGTAATGAGAAATTATTCGCTAAGCTCAAAGGGAAAAAATCGCCTGTTATGGGAATACACATTTGATGATAAACTCTTCTTATTAGATGTAGAAACAAAGAAATACTCAGTCATAGATTCGACATTTAGTCCAACAACACACCCATTAATCGAAATACTGAACGAGCATAAGGATTTTAAAAAATCAATTGTAACATCTTTCCGAATCCATCCAAAACTACCTTTTGCGATTATTAGAGGTAAGACCAAGTTTTGGGTAATTGATTGGAAAGAACGAAATCCGAATTTAATACCAATTATTTACAGACCAGAACAGGCATCCAGTTTTTCGATATCTCAAAATGGAAAGTGGCTGTTTGTTTCGAAAACGAAATCACTCGGATTACAAGGTAAGATCCAAAAAGAGTACTTTGCAATGCCTATCGATGATAAATTGCCTCATTATTTAGGTGATCCTGTCAGTTTGGGAGTCGATGATAAGCCCGATGAGGTAGTCTGGACAAACAATCCTACCAGCCTAGTTGCAGTAAATCAGTTCAGTCATATCACCCGCTGGGTTTTAGAAGATCAATGAATAACTATTCACAATGATTCGTATTCTGAAATATGATTTCTTTCTGCCCATCACTATTGCAATGGTAATGGTTGCTGCACCTATATTAGCCGAAGAAGGACCGATTTATACGATTAAAAATGCCAAGGAAGCATCCTTCAGAAAAGAAATATACAAAGTCCCGGGAAAACTAGGTACCGAAGTCTTTCCAGTTCTTGTAGATAATGCAATCGGGACGACCTACAACAATTCCATATCATTGATTCGTTTTAAGAACGGGAGATTTAAAATAGATGTTCTTAAGAAGGATTTTTCGGATTACGTTGAGGGAGTTTCAGGTTTTCTACCCATTTTCTCTGATCAATACATGGGATACATTCAAACCCGGCGGTTTCTTTTGTTTAATTTGCAGGAAGCGACCTATAGGTACTATACCATTTGTGATACAATAAACGAACATTTGATAGATGTTGATATCATTGATTTCGAAAAGAAACAGTTTGTTTTTCTTTTGGATAATACGTCCAGGAAAAATGGAAAAAAGTCACAAGAAATTGCACTTAAAATCACCGAATTGAAAGAGGAGAGTGCGAAAACTTTAAGAACTTTAATTTTAACTAAAGAAGGAAAATTGATTCTTTCTTGGGAGTCCTTTTTTAATCAACTTTTCTTTTTTTACAACAGGGAAACTAATCAGTACCTGGTAATGGATTCGAATTTTCAGCCGACATCGCATCCCCTAATTTCAGTCTTAAATGAATACAGAGATGTGAAAAACACATATCCAGATACTGTTTTTAAAATTCACCCAAAGTTACCTTTTGCGGTTATTAAAGGAAAAACAAAGATGTGGATCGCAAGCTGGAAAGATAGCAAGATTTCTTTGACTCCAATTATCTACAGGCCTGAATTTTCTTATAAAATTTCAATTTCGCCTGATGGCAAATGGTTTATGTTGTCAAAAACTGTAAAATTGAATTCTTCTGGTCGATCAGTAAAAGCATATTACGCCATGCCGGTCGACGAAAACATACCCTATTACTTGGGAGACCCAATCAGCTTGGGAATTGATGAGGAGCCAGACGATGTTCTTTGGACTGTTAACCCAACCAGTCTGGTTGCAGTAAATCAATTTTCCCACATAACTCGCTGGGTGTTGGAGGGTCAATAAAATGGGCCAACCAAAATGAGTCGTTTTCTGGGATACTATTTCTTACCATTCATCATTGCTGCTATGCTATTCCCCGCTATGCTTTTATCAGGCGATGTAGAACCCATATACAGACTTGATCAGGCCAAAGAAGGGACTTTTTGCAGAAAAAAGTATAGGGTCCCTGGTAAACCCGGTTTTGAAGTTTTCCCGGTTATTGTGGATGGAGCGATAGGAACGACATACGATAATTCCATTTCCCTGATCCACTTCAAAAACGGGACAATTAAAATTAAGGTCTTAAAAAAAGATTTTTCGGATTATGTCGAGGGAGTACAAGGTTTCTTGTCCCCATTTTCAAATCAATACATGGGATATATTCAGACAAGGCGATTCCTTCTTTTTGATATGATCAATGGGGAACACAAGTATTACAATATAACTACCAGTATTAATGAGCATTTAATTGATGTTAATTTATACAATTTCTCAAAAAAACAATTCGTTTTCAAAATACATAAATCCACAAAAACAAACGGAAGACGACATCATGAATTCAAGTTAAAAATTGTTGATTTGAGCACTGGTGAGCCAAAAGAAAAAAAAGCGTATCCTCTAAGCAAAGACGGTAAAAATCAAAAATTATGGCTAGGCGTATCAAATAACATGTTCTTTTTATACAATATCGATACTAAAAAGTTTGAAGTTTTAGATTATGAATTTAGACAAACTACTCACCCTCTAGTTGAACTCATCAATAGCCACAAAGATTTAAAAGAAACAGACTTAACATTCTTCGAATTCCACCCCAAACTACCTTTTGCAATTGTAAGGGGAAAGTCAAAATATTGGATTGTGGATTGGAAGGAACAGACTACTTCATCAATACCAATAATTTACCGACCAGAACTTGCGACCAGTTTTTCAATTTCATTAGATGGAAAATGGCTGTTTATTTCACAAACAAAAAATTTCAATTCAACAGGTAGAAGTACAGACGAATATTTTGCAATGCCTATTGATGAAAGCCTACCCTACTATGTGGAAAATCCAGTCAGTTTAGGAACCGATGAACGAGCCGATGAGGTACTTTGGACCGTCAATCCCACAAGTCTTATAGCAGTTAATCAATTTAGCCATATTACCCGATGGGTTTTAAAGGATCAGTAAACATAATAAATCAGATGGGTCGCAACTTTTTACTTTTTATTTTTATCTCAGCGATTTTTTCTATAATACCCGTTTTGGCGGAAAAGCAACCGATATATAATCTTGAATTAGCTGCACAAAAAGACTTATCAAGAAGAAGGTTTATGGTTCCCGGAACACACGGCATCGAAGTGTTCCCAGTGTTTGTGGATAATGCGATTGGTACAACCTGGGATAACTCAATATCTCTCATCAGATTTGAAAATAATGCTTTAACTTTCGACGTTCTAAAAAAGGACTTTTCCGATTACGTGGAAGGTGTAACATCATTTTTGCCGCCATTTTCTAGCCAGTATACGGGTTACATCCAAACACGTCGTTTTCTTTTATTTAATTTGGAAAAAGCAACTTACAAGTATTATATTATTTGCAACTCCATGGATGAACATTTGTACGGGGGCTATGCTTTGAAGGATTTAAAAAAGCACTTCGTATTTTTATTTGATAAAAACTACAGAAAAAACGGGAAACTAAAAAAAGAAGTTACGTTGAAGATTATTGATTTTAATACAGAGCAGCCTAATACATTGCGAACTTTTAAGTTAACCAAAGAAGGCAAAAAAGTTTTATCGTGGGAGTCTTTCTTTAATAATATTTTTATCTTTTACAACAGAGAAACAAAACAATTTCTTGCAAAGGATTCAAATTTTCAACTAACAACACATCCATTAGTCT
>JAKSDL010000009.1 GCA_022360105.1 Pseudomonadota bacterium | reverse complement strand
CCGGTTACAATTGCCACTTTGTCATTGTCCACGTTAACCTCCAATGCGAAACGGTTGAGTCAAAATACAGATTATGTTACACTGACTAGTGTAATTTAATAAGCAGGAGGCATCAAGTTAAATTACACTAATTGGTGTAATTTATTTATAAAATACAGAAATGGTTAGAAAAAAAAGAGATACCAGTGCAAAACGAGAGTCTATCTTAAATGCAGCCATCGATGCGTTTATTGAATTTGGCTTTGAAAAAACCAGCATGGATTTAATCGCCGAAAAGGCTAATTCGTCAAAAAGAACCGTCTACAATCACTTCTCCAGTAAAGAGTCATTAATTGAAGAGGCCTTTAATCGGTTTCTGAGGGATGCTTTTGAAAGCAAAAACATTGAATACGATCCCGAAAAATCTATCGAAGACCAATTGGGTGACTTTGCGGATTCGAAAATGAGTTTAACTGAAGATCCGAGACAACTGGGATTGATGCGCGTTACTCTATGTGCTTTTATTACCCATCCGCAAATGGCAGAAAGAGCTGTTCTGTTTTCCGATTCTCAGGAAGACGGGTTGGAGAAATGGCTGGAGAAAGCAACCCAAGATGGTCGTTTGAACGTTAAAGACCCTGAGCTTGCTGCTAATTCGTTTTGGTCTTTGTTTGCCGGCACTTTTTTTTGGTCGCCAATTGTAAGAGGGCCCGTTGAAAAGAAATATGGTCAGAAACTAAAGGCAGAGTTCATTCAACTTTTTTTAGCAAGATACGGAAATAAATAACAAGTTAGTTCATTTTTTCAAACTTCGCGTTAGCAGAGGATTAATTTTTTCAAGAAAAGATTCAAGCAAAGTGATCTGCAACTCTTTTTTGCTTTCCTCCGCTGCCCATTTGATACTCATAAGTGATAAGTTTTCACTAACCAGGGCGATGTATGGATTTTTATCGTGACGACCAAGACCTTTTTTTCGAAAGCCCTCCAGCACATCAGGAAACAGGTTGGACCCTTCGCTGTAAAACTCATTCTCATTCTCCGTTCGATGAAGTAAAACGGCGCCATCGAAATCAATTTTTCGTTTGAGGATTTGAAAAACCATTTGCGTCCAGTTATTCGCATTCCACGCAGGAGAGTTTACGAACAGCATTTCAAGAAGCCATTGTTCAGCTCTTTCAGAAACGGCCGTATCTTTTAAAAGGTTGCTGGCTTTGTGGAGACGATGACGTATGGAGAGAAGCTCTCTGTAGTCACGGCAACAAGAGATCACGGGATTAATAAGCGTTTCT
>JAKSDL010000567.1 GCA_022360105.1 Pseudomonadota bacterium | reverse complement strand
GGCGATATTTTTACCGGGATATCCAAAAAGAAGGAATAATGCTGTATGATTCCAAACGTTTTGAGCTGGCCGAACCAAAGGAATTAACACCTGAAGAATGTAAACAGGAAGCTGAGCTTCATTTTGAGAAATGGTATAAAAGTGCGATAGGATTTTTTGGTCAGTTTCAATCTGCTTTTGAAAAAAATGAATTGTTAATAGCAGCCTTTGAACTCCACCAAGCCACTGAACGTCTATTTATGACCATCTTATTGGTGTACACCGGCTACAAACCCAAAATTCATGACCTGGAGAAGCTGAATCGACAAGTGATTAATCAACACCGTTCGTTCGTAACGGTTTTTCCAAGGTCAACAGAGGAAGAAAAACACAAGTTTAATTTGCTCAAACGCGCTTATATCGATTCAAGGTATGACATGGACAACTTTGATATCACCAAAGAGCAATTGGAGTGGCTGGCGGAACGAGTTGAAAAACTCAAAGAGTTAACTCAAAAAAATTGCCAGGAAAAAATCGATGGTTTTGTCACTCAACGTTCATAAAATATGACAACAGCCAGTGTTTTTCTCGTACAGACAGCAATTTGAAATCGTAAAAAATAGAGTAATTAAACATTGAATGTTGTTAAAAGATTTGGAATTACTAGGGCTTAAAGGCTATGGATTTAAGTTTTTTCTTTGGGATCAAATAGAACAATATCATCGTATTGATGCACGCCCTGACAGGATTCAACAATATCAACTGACATGGAAACGAAGTAGTCTAAAAAAGGCTTTATCCCTCAGGTTGAAATCGTTTAGTAATGGCAAGATATCAAGTTTTCAACAATTGATGGAAAGTGGGACGACATTTGATGCTGACGAAGCAATTTGTCTAATGTCAAACGGTTCTCCCAGAAATATGATTCGAATTTGCGAAAAAATCTTTGCGGTGCAATCTGAAAGAAAACCTGACTCAAGAAACATTGATTTTATTTCTTTCGATCGTGGTATTGTTGAATTCTCAGAATTGCTTTTTTAAAGAAACATACGGAGATATTTTTTTAAAAGAAATACAGAGAGTTGGAAGAGAATTATTTACGACAAATTATGTAGCAAATGATGTTTTAAAAATAACAGGCCAAGGTGCTCGCAATAAAATTACAGCGTGGGTTAAGACTGGTCTCGTTGCTCAGGTGGGGACGGTTGTAGTTCCACCTTCTAAGCGACCAGTCAACTTTTATTGTGTTGTTGATCCAATTGCGGTCAGATTGATACATCGATCTATTCCTTTTGATCGATTCTTAAAGGATCGTTGGTTACCTTGTGGATATTGTGAGGAAGACAACTTAATAAACATTGATTTGTATCCAGAAGATAATGCCTCAATTTGTAGAGGATGCGGTAGAGAATTGCTTTAAAAATGGGCTAACAAAAGTTTCAACAACGCTCCTGCGTCGCTCTGAAAAACGCAGGTTAAACAGGCGTTCGAATAGAGATATTGCTCTTGTTCACTCACCGATTTATACTTGAAACATGAAATAAAGAAGTAATTGAAAAATACAGGAGTAAGATTATGACTAGACAGATAGAAAAAATTGAAAATGAATTGCTCAGTCTTTCGCAAGAAGAACGAGCTTTTTTAGCAGACAGACTTTTAAGCTCACTGGATCGTGAAGTACTAACCGATATTGATCTCGCATGGATCAATGAAGCTGAAAGACGGTATGCAGAATATAAGAGTGGAAAACGTCAAGGTGTAAATTCCGATGTAGTATTTTCTGAAGCGGATAGGTTGGTCAAATGACTGCAATCATCTTTGATCCAGACGCAAAATAAGAGTTTCTACAGTCAATTGCTTACTATGAAGAAAACAAGCCTGGTCTTGGTAAACAATTTAAACAAATGGTTGAGTTGGCAACACGTGATATTGCTGACCATCCATTAAGATACCGCACAATTCGACCACCCTTCAAACGTTACCTTTTACAAAAATTCCCATTTTCAATTGTTTACACTATAGAGCCTGATCATATCTATATTGTCGCTATCGCTCATACCCGAAGAAAGCCTGAATATTGGTTAGATCGAACCGAATCACAAAGTGTTTAGATTAAATCAGGTGACAGTATACTTATTTTTAAATCAGGGGGTTAAATCAGGTGACAGAATACTTATTTTTGTAAATAGGTATACTGTCACCCGATTTAAAGGACTGCAAAACACCTAAAAAACGGTCTACAGCTCAACTGATGTTGAATATGCCAGGCATTGATATAACCTTGTGCAAACGCTGTGGTATTGGAAAGCTGAAACGTATCGATCAGTTTGATGGTCTTTATAAAAATTATTGTTTCCACCCCTTGTGAAGCCTTTGACTGATAAAAGGTCACATCCATGCGACTTTTGCAATTTGGATTATTTTTTCAGGTAGCGATCCGATTTTAAATGGGTGTGGTGTATCCTAAATTCGCTAACACACAAGAAGAAGCTAAGAGACTCACTTGAAAGTACGAAAACCTCATTGTTTAACATGTATTATGAACGCTTCCCCCGTTCAGATTTTGACGCATCTCCCCAAAAATACTTTTACAAACGTGTAAAAACACCTTACTATCCCCATAACAATCAAGACATTACAATCGTATATATCCCGTTCAACAAGGATTAAACGAAATGGCTGATCTGTGAGGCATTCCAATACCAAGCCCTTCGCTT
>JAKSDL010000568.1 GCA_022360105.1 Pseudomonadota bacterium | reverse complement strand
GGATATACCCTGACGGAAAAAGGCGACAAAGAAGCAGGAAAGGTGCTGAGAGCACACCGACTCTGGGAAACATACCTGGACGCCATCGGAACCCCCCAGGAAGAACTCCATGCCGCAGCGCACCATTTGGAGCATATCCGTGAGGATGGCACTGTCGAATACCTCGATGAACGCTTGGGAAAACCAGAGCGGGATCCCCACGGACAGAGCATTCCCGATAAAAAAGCGGATTGATTATTGATTATTAAACTAAAGATTTTCCATTCCTACGAATCTATTCCGGATGAAACCGGAGAGATTCTTTCTGTAACCGAAAACCAGCAAAAAAAAATAGGAAAACCATGAGAATTCTTTTGATCGTCCTAATTGTGATCGTTGTTTTGATCGGTGGTGTTAGCATAATGATGATTGTTAAAAACCAGAAAACCCCGGAAAATCTTGGTGTCACTTCCGGAAAACTTGCTCCTATGCCCTCTTCTCCCAATGCTGTATCCAGTCAGACTGACATTGAAGAAAAACGTGTTGATCCGTTGCCTTTCAAATCCGATCTGGATAGTTCCAAAGCAGCTGTTTTAAAAGCATTGGGGGAGTATGGCGATATTGAAGTGATGTCTGATTCCAAAAATTACATCTATGCCGTGCACACGACAAAAACCATGCGTTATCGTGATGACCTGGAGTTTTATTTTGATGAAGGCGAGCAAGTCGTCCATTTCCGCTCAGCTTCCAGGGTAGGCTATTCGGATAGGGGATTGAACCGGGAACGATATAACAAACTTGCAGAGATCTATTCTCAACAATAATCAACCTGCAATTGTTTTAGCGCCTGAGCATTCGCTCACGGCGTCTCTCTCCAGATTAAACTTACGAGAGCCGACTATCCTGCTAAGCGCTCCTCTGACCATCCTAGGTGAAGCAATTGTTAACACAGTTGTCCATGCATACTATTCGTCTCGCCTTTTTTTGACGATCGGATTCAAATTGAGAATCCCGGTCTTCTTTTGCCGGGCCTTACCATGGAAGATCCAAAAGAGGGGGTGTCCAAAACAAGAAACCGTGTCATAGCCCTCATATTCAGGGAACCAACCCTCATTGAGCAGTGGGGCAGCGGCTTTCCTCGAATTTCTGACAAAGCAAAATCATCGAAACGCAAACAACTGTTTCATGGAGCTGTCGCAAGTCAACTGAAACAAAGGAACTATGTAAAACACCTTGACAGGTTCTATATTTGAATTAGCATATGAGCATGTATTCATTTATAGAGGATTCTCTCATGAACAAAGTTGAATTTTGCCAGGAAGACTGTGTCAATGCCGAAACCGTATTGAAGGTTCGGGAGCGCATGGCTGCCACCGATCAGCTGTTTGAACTGGCTGATCTTTTTAAGGCTCTTGGAGACAGC
>JAKSDL010000637.1 GCA_022360105.1 Pseudomonadota bacterium | reverse complement strand
TCTTTTTGTAGATAGTGATGCCGTGATTGGAGAACGTCGAATTAGCTTAAGCACTTTATTAAAAAAAATAAAAAATAATTCCGGAAAAAAAATAAACATCACACCACCAATAAGAGCGACCGCGTATAACAGGAAAGGCACCGAATAGTCGCCAAGAAATTTTTGGTCAACAAAATAGAGGATGAAAGGGGATGTGGCAATAAGCATATAGATATGCTCTACCGTCATTGCACATATACATTCACTTTTTCGTATATTGAACCATTTTGAGAACGCTATTCTCCCGGCGATCATAAACACTTTTCCGGGGATATATTTACCAAGATTTGGAACGAGCCAAATGAATGCAGACTCACTAAATTTTAAAGAAATATTGTTTATTCCAAGCGAGAAAAACCATCCTGTTACAAAACAGAGATACATTAAAGCTAACAGCAAAAAATGCAGAAAAATGAGTGTAGGGTGCTCCCAGTAGTTAATTTTTGAAATGGTTTCCCATTCTGTGGAAAGCTTTAATCCTAAATAAGTAAAAACACCGACAATAATTATGATCGACAGTACTGTTTTGAGATGTTGCCTGCTAACCCTCATGATCATTCGCTAGATCCTTTTTTTTGTATATTTTCTTCACTGAGTATTGAAGGTTTTTATTAAGGGCAAATGTGTTTTTTAATTGTATCTCTCCCAAGAGTCCAATTGAGGTAAACAGGGCTCCCAATATAATTAACAAAAGCCCTAACAGAAGCGTTGGTGTGGCTCCGTCAATTACTCGATCAAAAAACAAATATTCGAATGACAACCAGCCGTCTATAAAGAAACCAATTAAAAAAGAAATGATACCTAACCCACCAAAAAGGTGCATAGGTCTAAGTGTAAATCTTTGAATCAAGTAAACGGTAATAAAATCGAAAAAACCATGAGCATATTTATTGAAACCATATTTTGTTGAGCCATGAATTCGATCTCTGTTTTTTACTGCCACCTGAGACACTTGTGAAGATTTTAAGCCTGTCAATAGCGGAATGTATCGATGCAAATTCCCATAGATAACCAGGTTTTTTGCTATCTCAGATTTCATTGCTTTTAAAGGACAATTCATGTCCTTGAGTTTTATTGATGAAAAGAGCCTGATCGGAGCATTAAATATTTTAGAAAGTATGAATTTTATGAAAGAGCTTTTGCCGGTTTTCTTCCATCCCACCACCATTTCATAGCCCTTATTGATTTCTTCAAGAAGAATCGGAATATCTGTAGGATCATCCTGCAGATCACCATCCATTGTGACAACAATATCACCCTCGGCTAATTGAAAGCCGGCTGTATATGCCGCAGCTTTACCACAATTCGTAGTAAACCTGATTGCTATAACTCTTTCGTCCTTTTCAGCCAATTTCTGATATACTTCGTACGATTTGTCACTGCTTCCATCATCCACCAAAATAATTTCAAAATTAAAACTCGACATGGCAGCTATAACTTCCTGATATAAAGGCTCTATGTTAAGTTTTTCATTGAAGATTGGAATAACAATAGATATTTTTTCTTCCATCTTTGCCTTTTAAATTCAATATTGATGGGAAAGGTTTAGTTTGGTTTTAAGTTACTTATTAATCGGAACTCTTTCCTGAAGGTTGTCAGTTCAATATCATTAGACGCAATCGTATCTTTTACTGACCGTGACGTCAAAGCACGGATTTCAGCTTCTCTCGATTTGAGCCTTGAAAAGCCTTCTATAGAGGGATCATTATATCCCGGATGACACATCATTTCGGTAAGACCCGGCTGAATCTTCTTTAATGTTTTTGTCAAGGACTGTTCATTTAGATTATCCGTCAATGCCAATCCTTTAAAATGATCTGTTTGATGAAACGAACAATCAACATATCTTTTAGAAATTAGAAACAATAAGAAAACGACTATATTAACCGGTTTATTGACTGCTAACTCGTTGACGAATCTTACAAAAGGAATATTCTCTTGCTTAGCGACTTCAACAATTGATTTCATGACAACTGGAAATCCGTGAAAATGCTGATGGACATCCAAATGAAATAATTCCAGACCTGTTTCTTTGAACTTTTTGATCTGTAAAGAAATTTCTTTCTTTACATCTCTCGAATCAACTCTGTTCAGTATCAGCTTTTTAAGCAGTTGCTTCTTCCCCAGAAATTTCCCATTTGCTCCGGCAAGCGTAGGTATATCTCCGGATAATGCGACACTTTTTCCCCATGACAAATCGATATGCAATCCTACATCCAGGTTACAACCGGATAGACCGGATACGGCATGTTCCATGGCATCCATTGTGACCATCAGGGTTGAACTTGTTACAATGCCATTGGTCCATGCCTCAAGAATTCCTTCGTTAGTCCTCTCGCTTAAGCCAAAGTCATCAGCATTGACTATCAGTCGTTTGATCATTGTCTGCTTGCAAAGTCTTGTTTGGTTAATAAAATCCAATTTTTAGTGTTGTGACAAAACCTAAAGACACTATCAGAACATTTTATATGAAATAATAAAATCCCTAGATTGAAATCATGGTCTTTTATTAAAAGTTAGTGCAATATTTTCAAACTTCTGGACGTGGTACGATTGAATACGGTTTAACATCAACACTTGCAAAACATTACTTTAGCTGCAACCATCAATCTTAACTACCGAAATGTTCCAACCCGAAGCTCTTTGCAATGCTCAAAATCACAATCCTTCCAAACGTATGAAACTTAGTTTGATAGCTCCAAAACGCCTTTTTGTTCCGTTTACCGTTATTCTGTTCTCTTTTATCACCCTCTCCTGCGCCACCGAAGACAATACCAGCAGCAGTTCTTCGATATTTGAAGGGCTGGCTTCTTCGGGGATTGATATTTTGTTGGATAGTGGCAATCCGGTTGTTACTGGATTTGGATATGGAGATGTCTCCACTGATAGTGGTTCAAGTGAAGCCGATGTGTTTTTGTCAAGATATACTAATACAACTGGTACCCTTCAGAGTTTTGCACAGGAAGGCAGTACTGATGAAGATTTTGCACAGGCAATTGTTCAGCTTGGCGCTAACTATTATGTTGTAGGGCATACATACGGTGACCTTTCTTCGGATGCAGCATTCGGTGGTACGGATATATTTTTAATGCAGTTTAACTCCGCTGGAGTCAAACAATGGACAAGACAGTATGGCACGACTGAGAATGATTTTTGTTGGGATATAGCTACAGATGGTACAGATCTTTTTCTAGTTGGAAACACAGGGGGAGTATTCCCGGGTGTATCCGGAAAAACCAATGACCAGGGAAATGATATTATTTTATTAAAATTGGACTCTTCAGGAGATCAATTGGAAGTTGTCCAAATTGGAGAAGATACAGCAATCAATTCAAACACCTACTCACAGTCGCATGGGGTATCTGTTGAAGTGGATGGCTCCGGAGATGTGATAATAGGCGGCATTACTAATGACACCATAGGCTCTTCTAAAATTGGTGAAAACGATATCATTTTAGCTAAATATACCCCTGGACTACTAGTTCAAACTTGGATTACACAATTAGGCACCGCGTATGACGAATCTATCACAGATATTGCGATAGACGGCAACGAAATCTATTTCACTGGATTTTCCCACGGCACGCCTCAGACTGGTTATTATGACTCAACTGCTGATTACAGTGAAGACCATTCCTATACCGAAGTGTTTTTGTATAAATATGATTCTAATGGCAATCAACTTTGGGTAAGGCAAAATGGCACTGCTACGTACGATCGAGGTTACGCTCTAGATATTGACGGTTCCGGCAACATCTATGTAACTGGTAACACCAACGGTGATTTGGACGGGACTAATGCCGGTTCCTACGATTTCTTTGTTTTAAAGTATCAAAGTAACGGTGATCTTACTTGGAAATATCAATATGGATCGGACGTTTACGACACAGCTTCTGGGATAGCAGTAAATGCGGCCGGGAACAATATTTTTGTCACTGGAAAAACATACGGAGAATTACACTCCACATCAAATTCAGTGTCTTCTTTTTCAGCATTCATTATTGAATATGATGCAACTCCCGACAATTCTCCAAACTGGACTGTAGTTTTCTAAATCTCCTCATCCCGTATTTTGATACCTTGCAAAGGGTGTTATTGGGTCGACACAGAATAAAAACACCCCGGAAACCGCAACGCTCTCCGGTAGCCACTTTTCCATTCAGGCTGCAGCCATCTCTTGAAATGCCACGCGTTCTTCGGAATTACCCATAACAGCCAAGAGATCGTCCACTTCCATTCGATAATCGGCATTGGGGTTGGGAAAGAACCTGCCATGACGCACGACTCCAACTATGGAAGCTCCAAATTGTCTCCTGATATCAAGATCTTCCAAGGTCTGGCCGATTAGTTTGCTTTGTTGGTCCAAATGCACCCAGGTGATTTCAATCAGGTTTTTGGCACTGCGCAACTGCGTAATGGTAGTGTTGTCTTTTTGATTTTCATGAAAGGCTTCGTAGTGCCTTAGTCTTTCTTTGTCACAATAACTCTGAATGACAGTGGCTGGGATTTCCTGATGAAGCAGGGCCTGACGTGCAACCTCCAATCCGGCCTCCAGCTCCGGCATGATAACCATGAACGCTCCTTTTTCATACAAGGTTTTCATCTGCTCCGGCCCTTCAGCAATGGCTACAATATCCAGGTTCGGATTCAATTGTTTTACCTTGGTAATCGCGGGATTGGTCACAGAAAT
>JAKSDL010000898.1 GCA_022360105.1 Pseudomonadota bacterium | reverse complement strand
GATTATCTTTCCAAACCGATCATCCCCCCCATACTTAAAGCCCGAATCCGTATTCACATAGAGTTGAAAAGACACCGTCAACTGTTCAAGGAACAACTGGAAGCCTTTATGGATGAATAGGGTTTCCTCTGTTTGAAAACACCAACATGTGGAAAGATTCCGAACAACAAGAAACTAAGTCTCCTTACTGCAGTCACGACATCAAAAAAGGCCATCAACACTATCAAAACACATAGTTCCGGCCCTCATAAAACCTCCTTAATCTTAAAATCAGATATATTGTCTAAATGCTGCTTCAATTCGCCAGCTGCGGGTAACCAGTTAATGTCGTTAACTTAAGGGGACTGTGATTGGTTGTCATCCTGGCCAACTTTTCTTAAGTTAATGACATTAAGTAACCATTTATTAGCAAATTCTTAGAAAAAGAATCGATTATAATCTCTATTTATGTTTGGCAAAATGAGCTCTGAGCTTCCCGGGGTTTTAATAGCCTTGAAAAAAAAATAGAAATGACTGGTTTCGTGTATAAATAGAATATAGAATAAAAGTGTGTGAGAGCTGTTAGGCAAACTCGTTCCTTGACCTGAAAGAGTGGAATCCATTTTGGTGATAGGATCTTTTAACCAAACATTTTTCAGAGGATACCGGATATGAATGAGACAATACCCGCAAATCTGAATGCAGCCATCGCTACTCAGCCGATGATGATTAGAGTATGGATTATGGTGCTTGTTGCTGTAAACCTTGTTGCAATTCTATTCATCCTTACCAGGCAAAGAGGAAAATTAAAGATTCGGCCGGAGTCAATGGCCGTTGTTGTGAGTTTCTTCGCAGCCGGGCTGTTCATGTCCTGGCTTTATGGGAGGGTTGGTTACGTGAGGTTACTGGGGTTGCCCCATCTCATCTTCTGGACACCTGTCTACATCTGGCTCTTTCTTAAATTCCGCAAGGGCGAGTTCAAAACTCCATTTAAACAATATGTCATGGTGTATCTCGTTATTGCAGGAATCTCCCTGGTGATCGATGCCGTTGATGTGGTACGATACGGACTTGGGCAGTGACACCGTGAATCGGAATTAGAAGGTATTAATCAAGCCATCCTTCTAATTCGTCCCCTGTTTTAGGCAGATCTTTTCATACTTTAAGACAATCACATTTCAAAATTCTGTGGCTTGCGACAACCCGGAGATGTGCAAGTGTGAACTAAAAAAACGAGTCACATAACAATTAGAAAATTACCGGAAAATTTGGAAAATCAAATTAGATAATTAGCCCCAAAAAACCGTTCAAGTCTGAATAAGACTATAATAGAATTGCTTGAAAACGCCCTTGGATCAGAAGAAAAGAAGAGGGATTTATCCGGGTTGGCTGCAGTTTGGAGCGAGGAAGAAGCTAAAGAATTCGAATCCGATACGAAATATTTTGAGAGAATTGATGAAGAAATCCGAAATTCATGAAACGTTGCATAGACACCATTATTTACTCAGCCTTTGGCGGCCCTACGCGGCCGCCGGGGGGCCAATGTTCGGCGGGGACGTAGCCCCGCCCTACCGTTCGTTAGTGCATTTAAGACGTTTAAACAAAATTTGGTCAATATCGCCGGCAATGGTAGGGCGGCCCTACGTGGCCGCCGACAGTCTTGAATTATAGTTATTCCCTATTCTCCAAACGGTGAATTGTGAATAAAACACCATTTATATTCGTCTAATTTATCTACATATCCATGTTTGACCGGATTGGACCTGATGTATTCCACGTGAAAATAAAAATCTTTTTCATTCCGCAACCTTCTATCAAGAAATTGAGATTGCCAAATTGTCTTCCGCTGCTGATGCCTCCAAATTCGATTCATGAAGTTCTGTTTGACAGCCCCTACAATCGTTTCAATAACTGCAGGTAGACGCGGACTTATGATAGCATGCCAGTGGTCTTCCAGGATCACAAGACAGGCAAGACGATACTCATGATAGTCCTTGATTTCCCGGAAAGATTGCTTCAGCATTTCACAGCAATCTGAGTTGGAAAATACGGGTTTACGCTTATCTGTAACCACAGAAACGAAATACCATTGATTTTTTCCATCCCATCTTTTATGAATACGAGCCATTCTTTTTATCACAATGTTCGGCGGGGACGTAGCCCCGCCCTACCGTTTGTTAGTGCATTCAAAACGTTTAAATCAAATCTGGTTAATATCGCCGGTCAATGGTAGGGCGGCCCTACGTGGCCGCCGGGGGGCCGGTGATCGGCGGGGACGTAGCCCCGCCCTACCGTTTGTTAGTGCAAACATCAAAAGAAATCAAATCTGGATAAATTCGGTAGTCCCTGTGCGGCCGCCGGGGTTTCGCCAGTTGGGAAAAGCAAATTCCCTGGCCGATGTTAAATCGAGCCAAGCTTGTCCTAGAAAACAGTGAATGGCAATGAACAGCGAGTCTAAGACTTCGATATCGCTCATCATGACAATTGAATATAAAATCATATCTGTTTTAACTCCCTTAAGCTGTAAATTTGGAGTGCCTCTTCTGATAGCCTTCTCCGGGTAGCCGGTTCCACGTCATTTCGTTTCGGCCGTTTGCCTGACATAACCCGGTACACCAGCAATCTGAGGTCATTTAGGATGGCAAATACACAGGGGATTAAAACCAGGGTTAAGACAGTAGCAAAGATAACTCCGAAAACGATGGCAATTGCCATTGGAATCAAAATTGTCGCGTGGCTATCCGTGTCAATCATCAAGGGCGCCAAACCACCGACAGTGGTCACGCCAGTCAACAACATCCACCGCTTTAACCTCACCGTAGCCGGCGATATAGGGGATAACCGACTCTATTTGCGTTTCCATCACCTCAACATACAGTGCCGTTT
>JAKSDL010000039.1 GCA_022360105.1 Pseudomonadota bacterium | reverse complement strand
GGCGGTTAGCTGTTAGCTAATAGTGCGTGAACATTTTTAATATTAAAACTGAAAGCTCCACTTTCAATTCCCGTAAATCTAAAATCTATAGAGCCTCTGGCTTTTGGCATTTAGCTATTAGCGTTCAGTTGTCAGCCTTCAATGTGTAAATATTTCCTAAATATGAAATAGAAAGCTCCGCTTTCACAAAACAGAAGATCTAAAATCTGCAATCTAAAATCTAAAATGCTAAAGTAGGTGTGCGGCTGTCAGCATCAGCGAATCGTTTGCCCCATCCTCTATCATTGCCGCCCTGGCATCACGAAAGAATTTTTCTATGGGATATTCCCGGCTGACGCCATTACCGCCAAAGATCTGCACGGCTTCACTGCAGACCTCAAACGCCGTGTTGGTGCAGAAAACCTTGGCCGCGATGGAATACTGCGTCTGTGGAGGGGTATTGTTCATATTGTAGATCAGGGCAGATCGGGAAAGCTGACGTGCCGCCTCGATCTTCATGAACATGTTAAACAATTTATGCTTAATAATTTGATGTTCAAAGAGCACCTTTCCTCCCTGAACCCGTTGCTTGGCGTATTTCAAAGCTTCTTCGTAAGCCGCACGGGCAACACCCGTAAACATCGCTCCCATGGATGCATTGGCAGTTGCCAGGGTGATATCCAGCATCATCTCGTAACTTTCCTGGTCGACCAGCATGTACTCCCTGGGAATCCTTACTTTATCGAAATAGATTTCTCCCTGGTTCAACGCTCTCTGGCCCATTTTATTCAATGGCCTGCCTTTTTTTACGCCCGGTAAATCCAGCGGCACAATAGCAATACCGCCTCCTGCCATTCCCATGGAGGGATCTATTGTCAGATAAACCAGGCTGTGAGTGGCAATCGTCCCATTGGAAACCCAGGCAGATTTTTGACCTTCGATCACCCACTCATCTCCATCCAAAAAAGCGGTCGTTTGGCCGGTAATGTTAGGGTCCCTGAATTCGGGAGTCCCGGGGTTCAAAGTATCTGAGCCATGTTCCGGTTCGGTGATACCCCAGCAACCAATTACAGAAGCCTTTGTATCACTGCAAAGCGGTGTGATGATCTCTTCCACCAGCTGATCTGTCGGCAACATGGATGCAAAAAAGGCGGGAAAACAGGCTACCCCAAGTCCGATGGCAAAATCCACACTTCCCCAGGCCAGTTCTTCTAATACAATATGTAGTTCCAGTGGGTCGAGTCCTAAACCACCCCAGGTATCGGGAATAAAAATGGTGTGATACCCAAGTTCATAGCCTTTTTTCATGGTATCCCGGAACAGGGGATGATTGATCATTGCTTCCGGGTCTTCAATTTTGTCCAATTCAAGACTAGCAGGCAGAAGAACTTCCTTGGCAAATTTATGTGTTTCTTCTTTGATAGATAGTTGTTCTGCGGTCAGATCAAGGTTTAAATCGGTGTAAGTAGCCATGACTCGCTCCGTTTTTGGGTTGATGGCAGAAAATGACTCCGGTTAAGCCTGATAGGTAAAAACATTGTCATTATTGGGATCGAAAGCCTCCTTCAAGACCCTGTCCAAGGCTTTTTCCGAAATGGTTTTAGGGATTTCCGGAACCACTTGCAGGAAACCGGGAATAGAATTGGGTTCCAGGTTTTCCCTGCATTGATTGAATATATCTTGCGGATTGATGCGCTCTCCTTCAAACGCAGAGACGGCAGCTACCAGATCGCTCTCGCCTGGTGCTCCTGAAGCAGCAGGAATTCCGTAAACACAGACCTCACTGACTCCTGTTAACTTCCCGATCACACTCTCGATATGATCCGGTTGGATAAAATCACCCGCCCGCCTCAATTCACTGCCCTTTCTATAATCGAAGAAAAACCAACCGTCCTGATCTTTATGAACCATATCACCGGATCGCAACCAGCCTCCCCTGGTTTTTTCCTCCGATGCTTCCGGTTTGCCCAGGTAGTCTACTTTTGTTTCTCCTTTCATCATTTTCATGATCAGCTCCCCGGTTTCTCCGGCCGGAACCTCTTCATCCTGTTCGTTGACAACCTTAAAATGCATCATCCCCGGCAATGGTTTCCCGAATGATCCGATCGGACCTTTCCCTGGAGGTTTGAAGGAAAAACCACCCTCCACGGCACCGTACCATTCCAGTACCTTGAGTCCGAATCGTTGCTCAAAATCTTTCCAGATAGCTTTGGGAGTACCAGCGCTGATGACCGTGTTCACAGGATTGTCAGCATCGGTTTCCGTTTCAGGTTCATTGAAAATTCCGGCCATCATACCCCCCAGCAATGAAAATGACGTGCAGCCATATTTCCGGCAGATATCCCAGGTTCTGCTTTTGGTGAATTTTGAGCTGAAAACCGCTTTAGTGCCGGTTGTCAGCGCCGGAAACAGGGTAACGGCCTGGGCGTTAGCATGGGTAAGCGATAAACCGCTGTAAAGGACATCACTGGGTTTATACTTCCAAACCAATCGGGTGAGTATATTATATAATCCGAATCGATTGTTGCGGATCATGACACCCTTTGGATCACCTGTAGTGCCGGATGTGTAGATGATCTCCATGGGATGCCTGACATCCATGATCTGTTGATCCACTCTTTCCCAGCTACTGTTTTCCAAAGTTTCATTCAGAGTGGGGTATTCCGGGGAAATCTCAATATGTTGCTCCGGTCGATATGTCACAAGAATTGTTTTTAGTCCCGGTACAGGCAGCACGGCTTTTAATGCTTCCAGCAATTCACCGGACACAATGACTGCTTTGGAATTTGAGTTCTCCAACAAAAATCGCAATCGATCTCCCCTGCTCCTGGGGTCAATTGGAATCATGATCGCTCCCATCACCGGACCGGCCAGCATGGAATATACAAATTCAACGTGATTCCTCATGAAAACGGCATAGGTATCCCCTTTTTCCAGTCCGCAGTTCAGAAACAACCGGGCTGTTTTGTTGGAGTTCTCATAAAGATCCTTATAGGTAACAACGTCTTCGCCGTAGTCACCGTTTTCAAACACCAGAATTTCCTTATCCGGCTTTGCATCCGCTTTCATTTCGATGTAATGGGAGGCAATAGCCTGGTTTAGATGAGCCTTGGCACTCATGGTTCTCTCCTTTTTTCTCTCTTCAGCTAAGCGTCTTGTTATTCCACAGCCCCGATAAATCCCCGGTTAAAGGTAGGGAATTCTTTATCAAAGGTTTCAGTCCAGTGTTCCTTGGTCCAGAATTCATGCCTGTCGAAATATGGATTCTTCTTGGCGGCACTCACGGAGACGCTGCAAACCAGATCCACATCTTCAATAATTTCCAAAGACCGCGCTGCGAAGGCCAAAGTACTGAAAACCCTGCAATGCAATCCAAGCCTGTGAGCCATGGATGCCGCCGCATTTGTTGCTATGTTTACGTTTATGTTTTTGAATTGACAGCTGGGACCGTTGGCAGTCAGTGATTCGGCTAACTCTGCCTTGTTCATCTCTTTACAGGTCCTGTAGCCACAGGCGCCACAATCGTAGTTGAATGGAGATTTTCGTTTATCTCCAATAATCATCAATCGGGACGGTTCCTTGATCAGTTGCACCACGTGTCGGCCATCTCTTGCAGCAAGCGGAGACATATCTCCCAAAGAAAAGCAGTATTCGGCAATGGCTTCCATCTCTTCGTTGCCGATGGCTATGATTTTGAGTTTGTTCTGATCACTAAATCGATAGCTGTTATGCGCTGCAAGAGCCATCAGTTCAACTGCCTGCTGCAGACCTTTTTCAATTAGATCGGATAATTCGGTAATCGCCATGTTATACCCCCTGGTTGGAATGATCGTAGTTTATTAACTGTAGATAGAACGGAATTGCGGCCACAATCGCTGAATGATTCGATCGTTCATGGAGCGTTGGTTGATTTCCGCATAATTCATGGGAATATCCCGAAAAGGACTTTTCTCTGTTACCGAAATTCCGAAACCAAGGGCAAAACCGGTGTTTTTCGGAAGCAGCTTCATTCTCATTGCGGCCACTCCCGCAGGCCAATGCACGCCGTAGTCAATACCGAGGTTTCGAGCCTGTGAAATCATTCCATCCAGGGCATAGGCGATATTGTTTGCCCTGAATATACAGAGCGGACCTCTAAACGCTACATCAGGCTGATCGGGTAGTTTTTTCTCTTCCCTTAAATATTCACAGACGAGCTTGCCGCACATATTGCAGTTAATATCTGCCGGATCAGAAATGCATCTCAATGAGGTGATCACCATGACTACATCTGCATCTCTTAAAATGGCAGCATCCCGTTTGAAAAAGGACCAATTCTCCTTGATTTCAGCCATTCGCTCCATTTCCTGGCAAATATCTTCGATATCGCATTCATCATCAAAAGTGTGGATGGTACATTCGCCCACACCTCCGACCCTGGGTGAAGTTGTGCCGGATGCCAGTATCAGCCTGGAAGCAATGATGGCTGATTCTTTGCGATCGGTTTCAAATTGTTTGATAGGTCGTTCCATTGTTCCTCCCTTTAATCAACAGACGATATCCTGATTGATGGTTAATATAATGCAAATCCCGAAAGAATGCCTGGACTTAAATGTCCAATCCATTGGCTTTAGCTATATCCGGATAAGCCGAGTAAGCCGGCTTTAACATCGGAAGTAATTTCAGCACCTTGGGCATGGGACCTTTGGCTTTAATTTTACCCTTGGCCAGGGCGATGGGAAGCGAGATTTGCTGTAACCAAAAAAGATGGCAAGTATCTCCACTCAGGGACATTTCAATCGTAGGCTTGATATCTGCTGCTCCGCAGATGACCTTTCCATCACCTGTCAACCAGATTGTCCCGGAAGGATTGTCAATGGTAAATTTGATAGTGATTTTAGACTCTACAAATTTAGGACCTGTTTCAGGGTCCGCCAGCAAGGTTTCAAACAGGTTACCAAGCACGGTATACATCTTTTCGGTGTTCTCAAATACAGTCATTGTCTCTCCTTATTCATTAGTGGGACGAACAAGATAGGGATGTAAAAGACCCTTGATGGCCTTTTGGAATGAATCAATGGCCCATTGCGATGAATGAGCCTCGTTATCAATAAACCATCGGGTGGCAATTCCGTTATAAATGGCACTGATCGTTCGGGCTGTGGCTTCGGAATCCAAGGGAGTGAGGATGTTTTTTGCGATGGCTTCTTCCAGTGCCGACTGCAGCAATTCAATCCAATTTTCTACCCAATTGTGATACAAGCGTTTGTATTCTGCACCGGACTCATGCACGGCAATGGACATACAATCAAACAAAATAGGATAACCCGTCGTGCCATCGGGATCTGACTCATCATACAACCAGTCGAACGAAAGCAGCTTTTCAATAGGATCGGTAAATCGAGCCATGGTCTCCCGGCTTCGTTCAAAAATGCGTTTGAAAAACTCTTCAAAAGAAGCAATAAACAACTCGGTTTTAGATTTGAAATAATGGGCCAGACCGCCTTTGGAAAGACCGGATGCCTTACAGATTTCATCCATGGTGACATTGGCATAACCATGAATGGAAATGGCTAAAATGGTGGCCTCCATTATTTGAGTTTTTCGTAAAGCTTCCAGCTCGGGAATCGGTGGCATATTGAACCTGAGAATTGATGTAATTATTTAATTTTATTTATTAAATATCATGACCGACTGATCGGTTTGCATTCCGACCACTTAGTCGGTACCTTTGAGTAACAGATGAAAAATACACTTGTCAACTTTCTTGTTAAATTCGCACAATACTTATTCGTTCTTGCGCTGCCCGGTGGCCCTTCGTGCCCTTCGTGTCTTCGTGGTGAAAACAGGCAGGGCAATTATGCTGAACAGATACAAAAATCTTTTTTTTATATCCAAGTAACTGGAATGATCTAAAGACCAAACCCTAATCATTATGACGTTAAGTATCCGATTAGAACCCCCATTTGATTTTGAATTGACCCTTCGTTCACACGGTTGGATTTATTTAAAACCCTATCTCCTGGAAATCGATGAACCCGGGTACCAGCGATTTGACAGACTTTCAACCGGAAACCGAATTCAATACAAGGTGGTCCAGCAAGCAGATGACCTGATCGAGATCCAACCCCGTGAAGCGTTAAGCGGCCCTGAGGAATTTGAAGTAATTTCCATGGTCAGGT
>JAKSDL010000582.1 GCA_022360105.1 Pseudomonadota bacterium | reverse complement strand
TTATTTGCTAAGAATAACCAACTAGACGCCTGCAAAAGCTCGATGAAATCAGGTGACAGTATACTTATTATTGTAAATAGGTATACTGTCACCTGATTTGAGTGAATGCTATTGTTGGGACTTTGCTCATTCAATTTTTTTTATACTTAGCTCTACTATTGTGTCTCTATGACCACTTACATCCAATAGTTTAATTCTGAAACCATTCCAATCAACTGATGATTTGCTACTATAGGGCGCTGATATTTCAAACAGAGTCAATTTTGTGTGATTTTCGCCACTATTCGCATCTATGAAAACGTTTACTCCTGATCCGCTCGGATATGACGAACTGTCTTCAGGGCATTCTGCAATTTCTTCAAACATTATACCTGTTACAATTAAATTCAGATTTTTGAATACTTGGTTGTTTTCATCGATTTTTAAATTTATAATTTTTTCCATGATATTATTTTTTTCGAAAGCCCAAGACTCAAAATTTATTCCTAAGAATACTAATGCAAAAATTGAAAGAATATATTTCATTATTTTATTCCCAACGCGAGTTTCAGCCGCCGCATGCACGGATTGTATGTTAATGATTTATTTGCTAAGAATAACCAACTAGACGCCTGCAAAAGCTCGATGAAATCAGGTGACAGTATACTTATTATTGTAAATAGGTATACTGTCACCTGATTTAATCACCTAATTTACGCCGGGTTTAAGTCTACGATGCTTTCACCAGAATCGCAGAACTGTTGACGAGCAAAAGACCTATGCGCTCCGCTTAATATTTTTGTTGGCGTCAACCCTCAAGAGCCCAACGAATAATCGCTTTCTGTACATCAATAAGACAAGCTTTTTGGGCATACCCTGCAAAACGGTCATAGTTAACCGGATCAAACAGAATTTCTTTGCCAATAGTAAATGGTGGAGTTGGCAGTAATACCGGATTGCCCATCTCTTCCAGATGCTTGAGCTCCAACCCGGAAAGCAGGTGGTCCGGCACTGTTGCAGGCCAGCCATCAGTAACGACTAAATCAACCGAGTTGGGAAGCGCTGAATATGTCGTGATAAGATCGACCTGTGCGCCGGAGGCCGTGGCCACATTCTGCCAACTGCGTAAAACATTCGTCAATGGACCCCATAGGACAATTCTCGCGCCATTAAGCTGCCTTACGTTGGTTTCGAACCAGTGTGCATCCGCGATTGCTTCAGATGGGTGTTCAACCGACGACATTGCGTTTATCACCGGTCGCTTTGAATGCTCTACGAATTCCTTGAGCTTTTCGTGATTATTGTAGCGTATGATGTATACATCGTAGTATGTATCCAAATAACCTGCTAGATCCCTAACAGCTTCGCTTGTGTCAAGAAAAGCTGGAAGATCGATATGTTCTAGTCCGAGTTGCTTCAGCGCTTTGATGAACGTAGTCCTTGTCCTGGTTCCCATCCCTTGAAATGAACAAGCCGCGGTTCCGAAGATGTCAATTTCATTTTGGTCCCCAACACGCTTGAATATGGAGTCGAGATCATGCTGAGATAGTGATTCAGTGCTGATAAGACTAATCATTTAGTTATCCTCGCTAACGCCTGTTTAACCCGCATTTTTCAGAGCGTAGAGAGCGAAGCGAACGGAGCGGCGAAAAACGTCGGGGTGAAACTTTTGTTGGGTGCTATAAATGACTGTTAAAAGATGTTTTTTCTCTAACTTGAGTAGTCACAGCCAAACTGCCCAGTCTCCGAAGTCATGTGTTCCACTGCCATGATGCAATTTGTCTTCTTTTCTCAGTTGCCGGAAGGCATCACGCATTCGGATCAGTATCTCAGGTTGAATATTAAGATCATGATGTGCTGGAAATACACGTTTCACAGGCAAAGACGCCAGTAGCTCCAAAGATTTTAGATAAGCTACCGGATCTGTTGATGGAAAGTAGGCGAATAAAGTGTCTTTATAAACTAGATCACCTGTAAAAAGGTATCCACGTTCTTTTTCCAAGAAACACATATGCCCAGGAGAATGACCGGGAGTATGCAATATTTCTATGTGACGCCCACCAATATCAACAATATCATTGTCTGAAAGCAATCTTGTCGGATCACCCTGAAAAAACCTATATTTGTTTACATCATAACCTTCCGGTAAATCACAGCGATCAATGACCATTTCCTTTATTTGATCCATTGTTAAAGGAAATTCTCCTTTAAGCCAATTGAGTTCATCTTTATGGGTATAAAACTCCGGAAAGTATTCATGACCTCCGATATGATCCCAGTGAATGTGGGTAGCTACTGCAATAATTGGTTTGCTGGTTAATTTGATTACTTCATTGTAAATATTGCAGATTCCGAGCCCAGTATCAATTAGTAGACTTTGTTCAGCACCATTAAGCAGATAACAATGTGTCTCCTCCCAGTGCCGATATTCGCTAATAATGTATGTTTCATTATCAATCTCATCTATTGTAAACCAATCACTCATTCTTGTATCTCTTCAAATAAAATATCTATCTGGATAAATTTCTCAATAAAGAATCTAGTCTGTCTTTTATATTCCACAATGCAATGCCCACTCAACACCTGGCTCAGTTGCAGCCCACACCGAACCATACTCGAAGCAGTAATTGGTTATTTTTCATTGAGCAACAATAGGCCGCAAAACTGCGAGGGCCGTCAACTGTAGCCTTTTGTTGGGCGTCACCACGGATCATACGTCCCGAAATTCCATAAATGACCTTCCAAATCTCGGCAGCTGAATCCGCGCCCTCCATAGTCTTCATCCTTAATCTCGATAACGATCTCAGCGCCCGCGTCCTTCGCACGTGCATAAACCACATCGGCATCGGAAACGACGACATACGC
>JAKSDL010000311.1 GCA_022360105.1 Pseudomonadota bacterium | reverse complement strand
TTATTGTTTCTGCCTGCATCTTGGGATACCGGGGAGGAGATTTGATCTTCGGTTGGCTGCCAGGTCACGAAATCATATGCATTGTTGCGGTCACAAATGGTTTGTTTGTATATTAAATATTTGAGATTATTTTATTACACAACTTTTTCTGAATGGAGTGCGCATGAAATTTAAAACTTTTCTGGCATTGCTGGCTGTCTTGATATCTTGCTTTTTTATCACAAGCACTTTTGCCATGTCCTACGATCATTCACTAACTGTTAAGGATATGGAATTCCATTGGAAAGTAGAGGGAAGCAACCTGGCTGTCAAAGCTGTTGCCAAAACCAAAGGTTGGGTTGGTGTCGGGTTCAATCCCGTCAAGAAAATGCAGGGAGCGAATTATATCCTGGGATTTGTCAGGAAAGGAAAACTAAAAATTATAGACGAATATGGTAACAGGACCACAAGTCATACCTTGGATAAAAAAAGAGGTGGAAAAAACTCTATTATTTCCTCTTCCGGGTCTGAAGAAGGTGGTAAAACCACAATCGAATTCAAAATCCCTCTGGACTCGGGTGATAAGGCTGATACTGTAATAAATCCCGGTGGCAACACTGTTTTACTTTTGGCTTATGGAAAGCGGGATTCAACCCGTATCGGACATGAGTTTTATGCCATCATCCAAGTTAACTTGAACACAGGAAAGTTCACGGTGACTCGTCAAGTCAATAAATAGTGCCTGAACGGAAAGTCGCTAACCCCTTATCCAGTCTAGTGCCAGATGCCGGAATTTAACTTGAAGATTAACGTGCCGTCAGCCGTCAGCGTTCAGCTTAACATATTACAATTACAAGGAAAAACTGGCTGAGAGCTGATCGCTGACTGCTGAAAGCACTAAATGTCGAAGTACCAAGCTGCTTTTAAAGCTTTTATTGGTATCGGTTAAATCGGTTTTCGTTCAGGCACCAAATAGCTAACTAACACAACCCTCGAATTTCTATGAAACTGAGTATCCGGCAGTTATTGTTAATTGGATCGGCCCTGGCCGGTTGCCTGGTTTTTTTCCTGTCAGCTGTTAATGTGTTTGCGCATGGTAAAGACCATCATCTTGCAAAAGCCGATGAAGCCCCTAAATACTTCACCGAAAATGTGAAAGTAGGCGTTGAGGAAAATATTGGGGGGTATCTTCCCCTTCATCTTTCGTTTAAAAACGAATCTGGTGAAAGGGTGGTGCTATCCGAGCTGATTAACCAACCGACTCTTTTTTTGCCGGCCTACTTCTTTTGTGTCACTGATTGCGGTGTTCAGCTGTCCTTTCTGGCGAGCGGGTTAAATAAACTGACCGGTTTCTCCTATGACGAATTCCAGGTCGTTGCTTTTAGTTTTGATCCGGATGACACTCCCGAAACAGCCCGAAACTCAAAAAACAATTACCTGCCGTTAACCGGCAAGGAATTTCCTCCCGAACGTTGGAAGTTTTTGACGGGTGACTACGAATCGATTCGAAAGGTGCTGGATGCACTGGGGTATCGAGTCAGGCAAACCAAAAAAAATGTATTTGATCATGCCAATGCATTGGTCGCGCTGGGAGCCGATGGTAAAATAGTTCGCTATCTTTACGGACCCAGGTTTTTGCCATTTGATATGGGGATGGCATTAACCGAGGCCCAATCCGGTCGAACCGGATCATCTATTCGCAAAGTACTTTCTTACTGCATCGATTATGATCCTGAAGAACAACGTTATACATTTCAATACATCAGGGTATTTGGAATCATCATCCCGCTGCTGTTACTTACCTTTTACCTGGTATTCCTGAGAAAAGGGAATCAATCATAGATGTTGGGAATCCTTTATGGAACAGACACAGTCCTTTTTTAACACACCGGTGCCTTCAAATTTTAAAGGAGTGCTTAGCTGGTTGATTACGACTGATCACAAGCGAATCGGTCTATTGTACCTCTATTCGGTTATGACCTGGTTTTTGATCGCAATTTTTCTGGGATTAGCGATTAGAACCGAACTGATGTTCATTGGTGAAACCATTTTCGATTCGGATCAGTACAACGCTGTGTTTACCTTACATGGTGTGATCATGATCTTTCTTTTTATCATACCGGCGATTCCGGCAATTTTTGGAAATTTTATCCTGCCAATCCAGATCGGAGCCAGGGATGTGTTTTTTCCAAAACTCAATCTGCTCTCCTGGTATCTGTACATGATAGGGGGCTTGTTTGCACTGGTTTCCCTGTTTGGAGCCGGTCCACCGGATACCGGCTGGACTTTTTACGTTCCCTTCAGCGTCTCTACCAAAACCAATGTATCCTATGCAGCAACCGCAGCATTTATCCTGGGCTTTTCCTCCATGCTGACCGGGATGAACTTCATCACCACCATTCATCGCATGAGAGCTAAAGGCATGAAGTGGCTGCAAATACCCCTGTTTACCTGGTCGTTATATGCAACCGCCTGGGTGCAACTGCTGGCAACCCCGATTGTGTCCATTACGCTGGTGTTGGTTATTCTGGAACGTTTTTTTCAGACCGGATTGTTTGATCCTGCCAAGGGTGGAGATCCAATCCTATATCAACATCTGTTTTGGATGTATTCCCATCCGGCGGTTTATATCATGATTTTACCGGGCATGGGAGTAATCTCCGAGATCATACCTGTGTTTTCTCGCAAATCGATATTTGGGTACAAAGCGATTGTCTATTCCAGCATGGCAATTGCCATTGCCGGTTCCCTGGTTTGGGCGCATCACATGTACACCAGCGGTATGAGTGACACAGCTGTGTTTGTATTCTCCCTGCTGACATTCATAGTGGCAATTCCCAGTGCTGTGAAAGTCTTTAGCTGGGTGTCGACGATGTACAAGGGATCGATCTGGATAACGCCACCCCTGGTTTATGCCATGTGTTTTATCTACTTGTTTTCTGTGGGAGGTTTGACCGGTCTGGTTCTTGGTTCGGCAGGCACCAATGTTCATGTACACGATACCCATTTTGTGGTGGCTCATTTCCACTTCGTCATGTTTGGCGGAACCGGATTCGCATTTTTCGCAGGTCTGCATTATTGGTGGCCGAAAATTTTCGGAAAAATGTATGACCTGAAAAAAGCATATCTGGCATCCGGAATGATCACCGGAGGGTTTATCTTTCATTTTACACCCATGTTTATTGTTGGGGTCCAGGGCATGCCAAGGCGATATTATGATTATCTCCCTCAATATGAACAGGGGAATTTTCTGGCCGGATTTGGTGCCTATGTCCTGGTCGCAGGCATTATCCTGATGGTATACAACCTGCTGCGCAGTATTAAAACCGGTGAGCAGGCGGAAAAGAATCCCTGGGGAGGAGTCACCCTGGAATGGACTATCTCCTCGCCCCCAACTCTCCATAATTTCGAGGAAGAACCGCAGACACCCGGGTATCCTTATGATTTCGCCAAGGTACTTTCACGGATCAAAGGAAAAGCTAAACAATAAACAAAATGACTTTATGGAAATGCATAACGATACTCAAGGGAAAAAAATCGGCATGTGGTTGTTTCTGTATACGGAAATCATGCTGTTTGGCGGTTTGTTTGTCCTTTATGCGGTTTATTATTCTACCTATTCGGCCGATTTCGTTGCCGGGGGCAAGGAACTGGATATCTTTTTTGGTGTGTTGAACACGGTAATTCTGCTGGTTAGTAGTTTTGCCGTGGCGGCTTCTATTACGGCGATTCGAACAGAATCATTAAAAACGGCACTGGTGATGGTAGGTATTGCTATTGCCTGTGGTTTGTTCTTTCTGGTTAATAAATATCTTGAGTGGGGACATAAAATAGAAGTGGGGATTTATCCCAATTCTGAAGTTCTTTTGGATGGGGAGCCGGGTCGTAATATATTTTTTGGCTTGTATTACACGATCACCGGATTGCACGGCTTACATGTCATCATTGGTCTGACTCTGCTGGTGATCTGCCTGGTAATGCTTGCCAGACAGAAAATCACTGCAGGAAATGATATTTTGCTGGAAAACAGCGGTCTTTACTGGCATTTGGTGGATCTGATCTGGATCTTTATCTTTCCCTTGTTTTATTTGGTTTTATGATTCGATGAAGCTTTTTGAAAATTTGTAAGATGAGCCGGCATAGCCTGTTCATCAACGAGTGCTTTATGACAATTGGCTTATGTGGCTGCCAACAGGCTATTGGTCCGGTTGATGGGCAACGAGTTACCCATCCTGCAGCCAGGTGAAGATTTTGAGCACAATGAAGTATTACCTTCATTTAACCTAATTAGGAGAATAAATCCGTGAATGACGTTCATGTACTATCTTATGGAAAGTTGTTAAGCGTTTTATTGGCATTGTTGGCCTTGACGGGAATTACCGTTGTCATGTCCGGAGTCGATCTTGGGGTGTTTAATGTCTGGGTCACCTTATTGATTGCAGGTACCAAGGCTTCGCTGGTTTTGCTGTTCTTCATGCATTTCAAATACGAAGGACGTGTATTGAAATATTCGTTTCTGGCGACTTTGGTGTCCCTGGTAATTATTATCAGTTTTGTATTCTGGGATGTGGCTTTTCGATAGGAGAATTCATGAATACTGTTGTTAACCCCGCGGAGCAAGTTGATCAGGCGTTTTACTATATTATCGGTATTTCCTTTTTACTGCTGATTTTAATCACCGTGGTCATGGTCTATTTCGCTTTTCGCTATCACCAGTCCCGAAACCCGGAACCTTCGGATATAAGGGGAAACTGGAAATTGGAGGCAGTCTGGACCATCATACCGACCATTATAGCTCTTTCCATGTTTGCAGTTGGCTGGAATGCTTACACCGGCCTGAGAACAGCGCCCGAAGATGCATTGGAAATCGAAGCCCTGGCTCAACAATTCTCCTGGATTTTTATCTATCCGGAAGGAGAGGAAGTAGAAAATGAGCTGGTTGTTCCCAAAGGCAAGGCTGTCAAACTGGTCTTTTCCTCATTTGATGTGCTTCATGGTTTTTTTCTACCTGCCTACCGGGTCAAGGTTGATGTGGTTCCGGAACTGACAACCTATGCCTGGTTCCTCGCTAACAGGGAAGGCGAGTTTGATATACATTGCACGGAATACTGCGGTACCGGTCATGCCGAAATGAATGCCAAATTGAAAGTGGTGTCTCAAGAGGAATACGAAACATGGTTAAGTGAGGTGGAATGATATGAAACGTGCTAAATTGTTGCTTTGGGTTGCCAAAGTTCCTCTAAGTTTATTGGTATCTGCCTCCGCGCTGTTTGGATTTGTTTTGCAAAAGGCTGCATTTTCCGGAGAATTGTTTATAACTACTTTTGGTGTATTTCTACTATCGACAGGCGCGGCATCCCTAAACAATATCCAGGACACCGAATACGACAGGCATTTCACACGAACATGCAACCGGCCTCTTCCCCGCGGAATTCTCAGTAAACAAACAGTATTTGTCCAGGTATTGATTCTACTCACCGCCGGGACGGCATTGTTGCTATGGGTTTCGGGAACAATTCTACCGGCCCTGGTGGGATTAGCAACAGTGGTTTTCTATAACGGACTCTATACACCACTAAAAACAAAATCTGTGTGGGCTATTCTGCCAGGTGCGATTTGCGGGATGCTTCCTCCATACATCGGTTGGTTGAGTGCAGGAGGAGTTTTATATGATCCGGTAATTGCCTTGTGGATGGTGATACTGGGTATTTGGCAGATACCCCATTCCTGGATGACTCTGCTTAAACAGCGACAGGAGTTTTTCAAACATTCAAGATATTATTCTGTTGTAACCCGCTATTCCGTTAGTCAGCTCAGGAAAGTAACCCTGGTCTGGGTAGTTGCCTTTGCCAGCCTTTCTTTGATGTGGCCATTGGTAGGAATGGCGGACCGTTATGCGGTCACACGTTATCTGTTATTGGTAAATGCGGTTTTATTGTGTGCGTCTTTTTTAAAGGTACTGATCAGGAATACTGATCCCTCACTGGGAAGGTTGTTCCTTCATTTGAATATGTCCCTGGCAGCAGTGATGCTGCTGGTCGGTTTTGACTCAATTGCTTAATGTTTCGGTCAAAACAGCTGCAAGTTCGGCAATAACTGACAAAGTGCGATCCGGAACAACGTCAGGGTCCGATATTTCTTTTTGGTAGTAGTTGTGCCAGATAGCGGTGAGTCCCAGTTGCTGGGGTACAATCACTTCCCATTCCAGATTGTCTCCCACAATCCAGGTTTCTTCAGGACGTGTCCCCAATGACTTTAAAATCAATTCGTAAGCTGCCACTTCCGGTTTGCCAACACCCGCTTCTCCCTCGACCTGGATGACATTAAAATAGGGAGCAAGATTAAACTGTTCAATCTTACGACGCTGCATTTTGGATTCGCCATTGGTTAGAAGCCCCAAACCGATTTCTGCCTGCCGGATCATCTTTAGCAGTTCAATAGAACCTGGAAACAGCTCCAGTTTTGAATACCTGAGTTCAGAAAACCGGTCTGCCATGGTGATTGCTCCTTGCTCATCATCCAATCCCAATTGTTCAAAAGCTTTGATGGCGATGGTTCTTCTGGTGTGATCCATATTGATGCGACCCTCGCGATGTCTGGTTTTATCACTCCAATACCAAACGGCTATTTCGCGGATTTTTTCAAACAGTTCTTCCCTGTCTATATCGGGATGTGAGGTCTGATACTTCTTGCAGACTTCCTCCCACGTCTTGCGAACGGTTCCGTCCGACATGATTAAGGTGTCATCAAGATCGAATATGATTGCTTTGGGTTTGGTTAACAAGGGTACTCCTTTGAGGTGTTTCTTGATTAAAAACGCTGCGGATTTTATTTACTGAATAAATATCTGATATATGAAATAGTCTCGCTGGTGGGTTCGTCGCTCTGCTCCTTAACCCACCCTACATTTGATACAAAAAGGTATGTGTTGTTTTTTTGAAAAATCAGACTGATTGTAGGGTGGATCAAGCGAAGCGGATCCACCAATTTGCTTATTGACTCAGTCTGTTTCGCTCGGCTTGACATGCCAGTTAATCATGCATGCTTTTAATTGTGGCATTTGAAGTTGATAATGGTAAAGCACACCAGGCGAATTCATCGTTTTGCAGCCATACTACTTTGAGGCGCCGGTTCCGGATTTAACTGATCCACTTTCCGGTTTCTGGCAGGTTCCACCTCTTCTCTGGTTGGAATATAACCTTTTCTGATTCTGAACATCAGACGGCGAAGATCATTAAGAATCATAAACAGGTTGGGAATCAGCACCAGGGTTAATAAGGTTGCAAAAATTACTCCGGCTGCTATCGATATCGCCATGGGGATTAGAAATTTGGCTTGAAAATCGGTTTCCAAAATGAGGGGAGCCAAACCTCCGGCTGTACTGACAGTTGTCAGAAAAATGGCCCGAAAACGTCGTGCACCTCCCTGGACAACAGCATCGACAAAGGGAGTTCCTTCCGCCAGATTTTCATTGATCCGCTCGATCAATACAATGGCATCGTTCACTACCACACCTGTCAGGGCTACCATCCCGAAAATACTCATCATGGAAAAATCGTATCCCAGGATCAAATGACCGAAGATGGCGCCAATGATTCCGAAGGGGATCGTAAAAGAGATGATGAAAGGCTGGGAGTAAGAACGAAACATGGTGGCGATGATAAAGTATATTCCCAGCATTGCCAGGGGATAGCTGATAAACAGACTGCCAAAGGACTCGGCCATGCGCTTTTTTTCTCCCTGAAAAGAAGCGTGAATTCCCGGGTATTTTTTCGATAATTTGGGGATAAAATTCTGAATCAGGGTGTTGGATATTTCGTTGGCATTGGTTTTATTGGTATCCACCTCAGCACTAACAGAAACCCTCCTTAAGCCGTCGGTCCTGGTGATGGTGGAATACCCCGGAGAAAAATCAATATACGCTACCGATAACAAGGGAACTTCGTATCCATTCTGAGTGCGAATTCGAATGCGTTGAAAATCGGAAAGTCGTTTTCTTTCATTAGCGGCATATCGAACTTTGATACGGATATCATTCCGACCTCTTTGAATGCGCACGGCATCTTCGCCGAAGTAGCCGGAATATACCTGGCTAGCCAAATCGTTGACAGTGAGTCCCAGGGTTCTGGCTTCAGGTTTTAATTCCAGCCGTAATTCGTTTTTACCCGGCGTAAAATCTGATTTAACCTGGTATGCTCCATCGAATTTTTTTAATCGGGCGATTAGCTCGTCAGACGCCTGTAGAATCTGGTCCAAATCATGACCTTGGACCCAGATTTCGATAGGAGCACCGGGAGGACCGCCCTGCATCCCTGCATAAGTAACCGATTTGATTCCGGGAATGTTTCCGACCTCTTTCTCCCAGGCGATTCTTAAATCCTTGGA
>JAKSDL010000451.1 GCA_022360105.1 Pseudomonadota bacterium | reverse complement strand
TATGAGCTAATTAAATATAAACATTTCAATTCCATAGCGAACAAACGAGATGATGGCTCAGTCCGGCGGTGAAATCGGCCGGCTATAATACCTGGCTCCTACAGAGCCGGAATAGTTGAAACAGACACTGAGATTGATTGCAAACCATTTACAATCAGATAGTTTATTGACCTTAGAGTATATCATAGGGTGTGTACATGATAACCGAACAAGATTATCTAAAGCTGCAAAATTTCCCGGATGAAATAGAATCGATTTCCATACACGATATGCAATTTGCCGAAAGTGTTAACTCAACCTATGAAGACGTGAAAATTAGCAGTGTTGTGGGGATAGCTCATGGTCGTCATGAAAAACACACAACATGGAGTGATGTCTTGTTGGCGTTGATAAGGTTTGAAAGCAAGCAAGAATTGCTCGAAAACCCTTCATTAATTTTTGATGAAGAACTTTGTAAAAAGGATTCCAGTTTGAAAAATGGATTCTATTTTTACAGGATTAATAATAAATTGTACTTAGCCCAGGGTATGCACAGATTTATAATTATGAAGTTTGCAGGGATACAAATTGTAAGAAACATATTCATAGACGAAAGAGTATTTAGAATACCTCCGGAACTCTTAAACAGGGTGAAAACTTGGGGCTACACCTTTAAAAAAGACTGGTTTGCAAAAAAACGCCAAAGCAATTTTCAGTTGTGCAAGGCCAACAACCCAGGCAATCCGGTCCGTTCAGGAACTCAAATTGGCAAGTTTTTAACCCGGGCCGATTTTGATACATTTCTAGCAGGAATAAAACTGGATGCACTGAAGACTTTGAAAAATACCTTGAGGCTTGGTTTAAAAAAACTCCGGGAAAACGAAGAATAGTGAATAGGGGACATAGTTGAAATGTTGATATTTAATCTGCTTCAAATTTCAATATTTCAACTACCCTATTATTAAAAATCACGATTTCAAATCGCTTGTATGAGAACCTGGCTGTTGTCATTCACTATGAACGTTGGGTGGTAAAGCCATCGATTTTTTCTTGGCAATTTTTTTGAGTTAACTCTTCTACTTTGTTGACAGGACACCAGGTTTTTTCCAAAGCCGCCTCAATGGCAGATTACGGCTGGTGCCCAAGAAAAAGAGTCTTCTTGCAAACTATGACAACCTGCACATTTTCTTCATTTGCGAGGCAATGTGGGAGTTTAGAGAGTTTTTAAATATTATCCATCTGGTTTGGCGGTCTTTATTTCGAGATGGAACGCAGAATCCTGGTTTGTACTTCATTTAGGATCTGCTGGTAGTCATACCCCGAATCTGCAAACATAACAGAAAACAGTGAGATTCCTTCCATAAAAGCCACAATACCCAGGCTCAGGTTTACCGCTTGTTTTTCTTCAATGTTAAATTTTACCAACATCTCCTGTACAAACTCTATCATGTTTCCATAGGCGAGCTTGAGTTTTTGCCGGACTTTATCATTATAATTGCCGATTTCCCAGATTTCGATAAAGATTTTGGATAGATCGGCGTTTAAGGTAATTTTATTATTTGCGAAATTGATGCTCTCCTTAAAAATATCTTCAGGGTTGCGCAGATTTTGGTTATTGGAAGCAAGCCACTCCACATAACTGCTCTGGTAATGTTCAATGATGTATTCGATGTAGTTTAAAAGAATATCTTCCTTGCTTTTGAAATAGTAGTGGAGCATTCCGTGATTAACATTGGCTTCCGCGGCAATCTCCTTGATACTGGTTTTGTCATAAGGCTTTTTGAGCAAACAACGGTGGGTTGCCTCTAAAATCTGTTTTTTTCTCTCTTTTTGCATTATCCTGCGCGTCATTGCCTTTTCCTTTTTAAATTTTTTGAGTTACCTGAAAAAGCTGTACTACGGTTAGCCACGCTAGCATAACCGATTCGATCAATGAATTTTCAATTTGACAGTATTTTTTTTATTATGTTAGTTGGTCGACTAACATAATTTATATAAACTAATTTACCAGATCCAGCTATGCAAACAATCATCGATTTTCATTCCCACCTGGGAGATATTCTCTATCCGGGCGGTGGCGGGCTTATTGAGAAGAGGGGTATCAATAAGAAAAGCTGGTTTGATCCCATCACCTTGGGCCAGCTCACCTTGAATCGTCATTTTGGTTTAGGCAAAATTCAGCATCGGCTCTTTTCGTCTTGGTTTGTCAAAGCGGAACAAGCCAGGAATGCTACGGCGACCAGAGAAAATGCCCGATTGACCATGGACAAATCAGGAGTTACCCATACTGTCTGCATGCCGATTCCACCCTATGTAGAGTTTTCTGATTTAAGGAAGGCCAGTGAGAAGGATTCCGGTTTGATCCCTTTTACCGGGGTTAATTTTAACCATCTAAATAAACTGGAGTCTCAGTTTGCCGAAGATGTCAAATTGGGAGCCAAAGGGTTGAAGCTTCATCCTATAATTCAAAAAATTTCATTGACCGATGAAAGAATGATTGATGCCATTAAGGCATTTAGCAAGTATGAGTTACCGATACTTTTTCATGCCGGGATTTCCTACTACTACAGGGGAAAGGAACAAAACAGAAATTCGCCTGAAAATGGCAATATTGACGATGCAATCCGGATGGTTCGTCGGTTTCCCGCAGTTAAATTTGTGGTGGGACACGCGGGAATGTTTGAAATTGCACAGGTTATCAGGGGTTTCGAGGATCTTTCCAATGTTTGGGTAGACACGTCATTTCAGTCTCCCGGATCTATCCGCAAGCTGATTAAAGCATTTGGTGAAGACAAGGTGTTATTTGCCTCCGATTGGCCTTTCGGTAGTCGAGATGTGGCTGTCAAAGCCGTACAAAAGGCGTGCCGGGGGGATCATCTGCTTCAACGAAAGCTGTTATCCGAAAATGCTGCTAATCTGCTTGGTTTCAAGTAAACATAACAGAAATGAACAGGTTTTTTTTAATACTGATCTGTAGGGAGGGGAAAATATATGAATGGTCCAATAACCGTTACCAAAAAAGAACGCCATGCCATCCTGCAAAAGTTTGGTAAGCATATATCAAAAGGCCAGATCCGTTTTCTATCTGCAGGACATCTTGATATTTTAGAAGGTCAGCGCGGGGGTATTCGTTTTTATGAAGGGGTCAGTGGTAAAGCTTATGTCGATGGTTTCTCCTCTGCCGGCTGTTTTAATGTGGGCCGCCAGAATCCTGCAATCATTGAGGCTTTAGAGCAAGCATTGGATCACTACGATATGGGAACCGCAGGGATGATTTCCAGACCTAAGATTGATCTGGCTAAAATGCTTGTAGCCCAGGCACCGGGGGATTTAAATCGTGTTCACTTTGGCGGAACCGGGGCTGATGTGATTGAAGCGGCGCTGAAACTGGCCAGGGGAGCAAGCGGACGAAATGAAATTATCTCAATGAATAAGGCCTATCATGGTCATTCCGGTATGAGTCTTTCCGCTAACGGCAAAGATTATTACAAAGAGTTGTTTCAGCCTCTCATGCCCGGGTTTTTATTCGCCCCTTTTAATGATCTTGATGCCATTCAGCAATTGGCCTCCGAAAACACCGCGGCGATTATCCTGGAACCAATTCAAGGCGAGGGTGGCATCCATGTAGCTACAAACGAGTATTTAAAGGGACTGAGAGATCTTTGTGATCGTTATGGCATTTTGCTGATTTTTGACGAGATTCAAACCGGCTTCGGCAGAACCGGCAAACTTTGGGCTTCAGAACATTCAGGAGTTATTCCCGATTTGATGGTCATTGCCAAGTCCATCGGCGGCGGCCTGTACCCGAATGCGGCTGTGCTTTACAGAGACACACCGATTCTAACTGAATTTGTGGATAACCATCCGGAATTCCATACATCACTGGGTGGTGGATCAGACCTGGGTTGTGTCGTTTCCAAAGCTGTCCTTGAGGAGTTGAATCAAAATCAAACCTGGCAACATGCGGCTGAAGTGGGTCGATTTTTTCTTGACGGTCTCAGAAAGCTAAAAAAAGACTACCCCGGTATCATTGTTGACGTTCGCGGACGGGGCATGATGGTTGGGCTGGAATACAAACAGGAATTTATGGGAATTCTGATGGCTGACTGTCTGGCTTCAAACCAGGTATTTGCCGCATATTCGGGCAATGCTCCGCAAGTTATGCGTTTTCAGCTGCCAATTACGGCCGGCAAACAGGAGATCGAATTAACCCTGGAAAAGATCCGTAAGGCTGTCAAACTGATGAAGATTTATTTGTTAGTACTGACGCCGCTTTCTAAAATCCCTTATATCAGGAAGATACTTAACAAAGGGGATATGTTGGTCACCATCAATGCTTTTCTAAGGAAAATAACCCCCTTTTAGAGCGGGCAAATTCGCATAAATGGAAAAAATACCATGAAACCAGAATCAAACGAAAAAAACATGACTATCGATACCGAAACCAACGAAGCCCTGTTAGCACCTGAAGTTTCGACTCCGCATGACACCATGGATTTGCTGGCTGAAGCCCGGGATCTTTTCGGAAAGGGAGTCGTTGAGAACCTTAACACCTGCAGTCTTTCCTGGGAGGAGGGATTTCGAGAGAAAAGCAGGGTTTTTGATAGCACGGAAAAATCTTATCTGGATTGTTATACCCTTGCCGGAAGCTATAACCTGGGCAGAAAAAATCCTGAAATTATTTCGGAATTCAAACGCGCCATCCGGGAAACAGACCAAGGGAATTTTATTATGATCTCCAGGGAAAAAGCCGATTTGGCGGAAGCATTGGCCAGTTTCATGGGCAATGAACTTCAATGTTCCCTGTTTACTGTTGTGCGGGGTGAAGCCATGGATGCAGCTTGCAAGCTGGCCAGGGGATATACCGGCAGAAGTGAATTGATAACTGTCGACGGCGGATGGTACGGTCAGACGGGTTTTGCATTGTCCTTATCCCAAAGGAAAGAAAAATCCTTGTTTGGAAGCCTGATACCTGACATCCAAACGATCCCTTTCAACAACAAGCAGGCTGCACTCGAAGCCATTTCAACAAAAACAGCAGCGGTTCTTTTGGAACCGATCCAGGCAGAAAACTGCTGTCGAACAGCAGATAAATCCTATCTTGAAGAAATTCGCTCTGCATGTGATAAAGCAGGTGCCCTCCTGATCCTGGACGAATCCCAAAGTGGATTTGGGCGAACCGGCAGCCGATTTTATGCTGATGTGACCGGAGTTTGTCCTGACATAATGCTGTTAGGTGAGGCAATGAGCGGAGGAATGTTCCCTATAGGAGCCATGGTTTTTACAAAAAAAATCAAACAGTTTTTTGATGAACATCCATTGATTCACCTGCTTACTTTTGGCGGTCATGATATAGGGTGTCGGGTAGCGTTAAAAACCCTGGAACTCTACCAACGAATCAAACCATGGGAAAACGTAGCTTATCAAGGAGCCAGATTAAAGGAACGACTGAAGCAAATAGCCGGCAAGAACTCAAACATTGATTCTGTTGATGGAGTTGGGCTATTGCTATCCATTCATTTTAGTTCGGAAGAAACAGCCTTGGAATCGACAAAATCAATGATTAAGCAGGGGCTATTGGTAAAAAGAGGGGAAGTGGCAAAAAATTCAATAGTTATCCGACCTCCCCTGGTAATCTCAGATACGGAAATCGATGATATCGCGGAAAAAGTCGCGAAAGCTTGTCGATAGTGTTGTCGCTTGGCGACGACTCCCACCTTTGATGGTGGGTTCGACTTGGGCTTGACCCACCCCACGGCTTAACTTCTTCAGATTATTCTTCAACAATTTAATCCTTCATCCGGAAGAATCCGTTTTG
>JAKSDL010000916.1 GCA_022360105.1 Pseudomonadota bacterium | reverse complement strand
TGTTCACCACGAAGAGCATGAAGAAAAAACTGAAAAAAACTCTGTGTCCTCTGTGTCTCTGTGGTTAAAAAAAATAAAATTACCAAATCTAAAATCTAAAATGTAGTATGAGCTACTTCGAAGAAAGACTTCCATCCAATGGCGAACGCACGGTGCAGTTTCGGGAATACCGCGTTGAAGATGCCATTGTGGTGAGTTCCATGAATCCGAAGCTGGTGGAACGGGTCACCAGCAAGTTTCTATCGGTAATCCAGACCGGTGAGAACATCATCGATACCAAGACGGAAATGACCATTGCCGACAGGCAGACACTGCTGTTTAAGTATGCGTTGCTATCCTTGCAGGATAGAACGATGACCGATCAGGAGGAGTACACCATCAAGCCATGCAACTTTTGTGGTGAGGAGCATAAATTCAGGTTGTCTTTGGAAGACTTCAGGGCGTTGGCTAAAACCCAGATCATTTCCAAGGCTGAAGTCCTAACTGAGTTTGAAGGACAGAGACTGTCGATCACTCCGCTGATGGGAGTGCATGCGGAACAATTGGAGATGTTTGAAAACAATCTGAATAGGATCAAGGAATCCGCGGGAGAAGAATCTGACCAGTACCAGGCTGAGAGGATTAAACGAGATCTGCACAGGTTGCTCTGCCAGTTCACCCTGGTAGATGAGATGGAATCAGATCTTTCCAATAAAGAAAAAGCAGAGCGGGATAAAAACTGGCTGTATGGACTTCCCCAGTCAGCCCTGGAAGGTTTAATGCAGTTAATTATGAGAAAACAGGAAGAGATCAAGCACGGTATTGATTTTACCTGGAAATACACCTGTCCGAAGACGGAGGGGCAAGTTGTCAGCTTGCTGCCCTTTCGATTTGAAAACTTTATTCCAAGAATATGACCCGAGTTACTTCGAGGTGTTGATCAATTTGGTGGCACTGCAGGGGAATCAGCCGATCGATACGATTTTAAAATCACCGAAGAAGGTGGTGGTTAAGTATTTTGAGTTTCTTGAGGAGCAGAAACAATTTTAAATTTTATATTTGGGAATTTTTGCTACGTGGCTTCGCCGGTTTTACATTTTGTTTTAATTTCACCACAAAGACATGAAGGGCACTCCGTATTTTAGATTTCAGATTTATGAACTTAGATTTTCTGTTTCGAGAAAGCTTCGCTTTCTCTCTTAATATTCAAATCGGCGAAGTCATTTATAAAAAATCCTAAATCCAAAATTAAACATTCTAAATGGTGAAGTGTCTTCATGGTGAAACTAAATAACTCAAACTTTGACAACAGTACCACCTAATAGTACCATAAAATTGTGAAACGAAAACATCAAAATACTCTCGGAGCCATCTTCGCTCATCCAATCAGTGGAAATCTGAAATGGAATGATGTTGTGGCTATGCTGAAAGCTTTGGGAGCTGATGTCGACGAATCGCGGGAAGGATCCAGGGTTGGTATTCTGCTTAATGACAACGCAATTATCCAACACAGGCCTCATCCTTCACCAAATATGGATAAAGGTGCCATTGCATCGTTGAAAAAATTCTTAGTCTCTTGTGGAGTTCGACCATGAATACGATGGAATATAAAGGTTATGTTGCCAAATTGGAATTTGATCCTGAAATAAAAAAATTTTGTGGTACTGTTATTAATGCCACGCCAAGCACATTTTACGGAACCTCAGTTGAGGAGCTTGAAACAGAGTTTGCCAGGACAATGGAAGATTATTTTAAATTCTGCGAGGAAAAAAGCATCGAACCCAAAAAACCATATTCAGGCAAATTTAATCTTAGATTATCGCCAGAATTACATGGAACTATTTCCATCGCAGCAACTTCAGAAAACAAAAGCCTGAACCAGTGGATTGTGGATGTACTCGAACATGCGACTCAGTGACAAAAACTGAAAAATTACCACAAGACACGAAGGTTATATACCTTCGACAGTTTGTGGATTTTTCCTTTTTTTAACCACAGAGACACCTTACATTTTAGATTAATGAAGTTAGATTTAGGATTTAAGGGGTTTGTTTTCGCCGATTTCGCATTCTAAATTCATTGACATATTGTTCGAAGGCGGAGTTTTCTCGTTATAGAAAATTTAAAATCGTCAATCTTTAGTTCCTAAATGTAACGTGTCTCTGTGGTTAGTTTCTTTTTGGTTGTTTTTCTTCGTGTGCTTCGTGGTTAAGAACATTTTTAATAACTAATAACTGTTAATTGCTTTATGGCGGACAAGACTATTGGGGATATTGTAAAGCAGCTTGAGATGATTGAGCTTTCTGAGAATCGACAAAATCTGCCAGCATTGCCTTCCATTGAAGTGGCTCCGGTGATTGAGCTTGCCCCGGTTGAGTCTTCGAAGGCATTTGGGGTTAAAGCTGATACCGCGCAAACTGCCATACCGACATCTTCCAGTTCGACTCAGCTCAGCAGTTCAAATAAAACCAGTCTTTCAGCTAAAGTCCAACAAACGGTTCAAGAGGAAACCTTTCAGATCAAACAGAATGATATCCTAGCCGAAACCATTCAGGACGCTTTGGAAGACCAAACTGATGATCTAGTTTCTGCCATGGAAAAGAATAAGTCGGATTCCAAAGTCGGTGATGCTATTGGTTTTGGTTTGATGAGCCCGGTTTATGGGGCCTTGAAAGAGTTAAAGGAGGCGAAAAATGATCCTTTGGTGAAATGGATTAGCGGCTATTTCAAACAGTCTGAAAAAAAAGAAAAACCTGCTTCTGGCGTCGTTGAGAAAAAGAAAACCACTACTACCTTAAGCTCTGAATTCAATCATCAAGCTGAATCTTCTATAAATTCCAAATCCAGTGAGACCACGTCCGACTATTCTCCTATCTTGAACAAAATGGATGAGATTAAGGAAGCCCTGGAATCCGATCAAAAAGAAGAGCTCAAACTGTTTAAAAGGGAAGAGCGGCTGGAAAGAAGACGGGCCAGAAAGCTTCTCCGAGCCACAAAAAGAAGCGGAAAGGGTGGATCCGACAGCGGATTTTTGGGTAATGTGGTCGGCAAAGGGCTTCGCGGAATCATGAAAGTCCCGCCAAAACTCGGTGCTGCCCTGCCTGCATTCGGAAGTGTGATAGCTGGTGTGGCCGCTCCCTTAGCTGGTATAGTATCAGCCATTGGTGGTATCGCCTTGATCGGAAAGGATGCCTTTGATATGTTCAAATCCTGGAAAGAAGGCGGTTGGGAAAACGTGAAAGGACGCGATGTTGGCGGGGTAGCAGGAGGTTTGGGTGGAGCTGCAGTGGGTGCAGCCATTGGCACAGCGATCCTTCCCGGTGTTGGGACTCTAATTGGTGCCGGTTTAGGAGCTATTGCCGGTAACTTCCTTGGTGAAAAGGGAGGCAAAGCCCTGGAGGAAAGCCCGGAAGAGAAAGCAGCACGGATTGAAAAGGCTGAAAGAGAAGAGCAGCAACGAAAAGCTCAAAAAGCCAAAGAGATAGCAGACAAAACCAGAAAAGAGCGGAAAAATGAAGATGGCTTCGATTATGTTGATAGTTGGATGAAAAAGCAACCTTCGACAGCAAGAATTGATAGTGCGGGAAAAACAGCCCAATCAGGAAAATTAATCAAAGAAAAGAAAGAATTGATTTCTTCCAGAACAGTCACAGCCACGAAAAACCAAAGAGAATTAACAACCACCTCTAAACCCACCATTAAAAAGAAAGACGATCTTGCCGCTCAAACCAAAGCTGTGATCATGCAAAAGATGTCTGCCCAGGTTCAAGGCAGTGATGCCAAAAAACAACTGGATGCCTTAATCGCAGAGTTTAAAGGCTTGCGTAAAGACATGAAAAAACAGATCGAAACGCCTTCCGAAGTTCAAAATCCCATTCTCCGGGAAACGATTATTCAGTCGAAAAACCTGTTCAGGTAACATTTTAGATTTTATTTAACCACAGAGACACAGAGGGCACAGAGTTTTCTTTAAGTGGGACTCTAATTTAATCATAGTACTTGCTCACTTGTGTCTTTTGCCTCATGCCTTATCCAATTCTTACTTTACTCATCAAAGAACATGAACTAAAATAAAGTTCAAAATGGTTCATAAAAATAAACAAGAAAAGGAT
>JAKSDL010000106.1 GCA_022360105.1 Pseudomonadota bacterium | reverse complement strand
TTCCGGGTCCGCAAAGGCGGTGGCTTCATCAAGCACAATAATGGGCGTATTTCTCAGCATTGCCCTGGCAATGGTTATTCTTTGCTTCTGACCGCCCGAAAGATTTACACCCCGATCCCCGGCCAGAGTTCGATAGCCATCGGGCAGCGTCATAATAAAATCATGAATCTGCGCAGCCCTCGCTGCTTCTATCATTTCTTCGTCCGTAGCCGTTTCATTGGCTATTTTAATATTATTGGCCAGGGTATCGTTGAATAAAAAGGTATCCTGAAAGACAAAAGTGACCGTATTCATCAGCACATTGGATTCGATGTTCCTGATGTCAACACCACCGATTTTAATACTGCCTCCCGTAATATCCCAGAATCTTGGAATCAGTTTGGCGACAGTGCTTTTGCCAGCTCCGCTGGGCCCCGCAAGGGCGGTGGCTGAGTTTTGCGGAACAGTGAAGCTGACGTTTTTTAACGCATAATTGTCCTGCTCATTGTATTTAAATGAGACGTTTTCAAAGGCGATGTCGTATTTTTCCGGGCGTTGACATGTAGCAGGGGTTTCAAGTTCAGGCAGGTCAAAGATCTCCTGAATTCTCATGGCTGCAGCTTTGGATTTTTTAAGGAAATCTCTCATCCACATCAAAGGCATCAGGGCATCAGCCATCCCCGTACTGACCATAAGAGCGGCAATAAATGGCACAAACTCCAGACTACCCTGTGTAATGAAGTAAATGCCCGCTAAGGTCACGGCCAGCAGTGTTGGTAATGGATTTAAAACCGTCAGAGCGATCTGCCCGCTAGTCCCTGTTGCCGCAATCCACGCTTTTGCAAAAGTCCTGAATCGGTCCAGCGACAGGTTGTACCTTTTGAATGAAGAGGTACCGTCATCAAAAGTCCTGACGACCGGCATGGCCTGAACAAACTCCATAACTGCCCTGTTCACATCAGACTGGCTTTGATCATACTTTGCCCGGTAGTCGGCTTCATCTTTCATGACAAAATACATAATTCCCGCACCCAAAACCAGAATACACAAAGCAACCAGCGCCAGCCTGTAATCAATGATCAAAAGCACGATAAAGGAGGCGATGGGTGTGGCAACACCTTTGCCAATCAAAGGGGTACTGTCGGCCACAAATGTGTGCAGGTTTTTGACGTCGTCCAAAAGCACTTTTTTTAGTGATCCTGTACCGGTGGAAATAATGTATCCCAATGGGATCTTCGCCAAAAGCGTCGTAAGACGAGTCCGTAACAGCTCTTCCAGCTTAAATGCTCCTAAATGGGAAATAACATAAGAGTAAT
>JAKSDL010000193.1 GCA_022360105.1 Pseudomonadota bacterium | reverse complement strand
GAATCGTAACCTGCATCAAAAAACATGCGGGCTGCCAGGGGACTGGTCCATTGTATCCTTGTTAAGTCGCAGAGGCAGCTTATTTGCTGAAAAACTTCATCTTTGATTTGCAGAGAAGCTCGAAGGTTTTTTGTTTTCTTCGGTTCTATGATATTTTCGTAAAATTGGGCAGTATTTTTTATGCCTGCTTTTTCAAGATTTTTGATCACTTCTTCCGGTAACCAATCAAACGATTTCAGTGGAAAAGGTTTTGGAAAGTAACTGTTTACTTCACGTCTGAGAAGCACAAGATATTCCTTTTCAATTCCTGTCGCTTGGGAAAGAGAATCAAGCTTTTTTGTGGTTTTCATTGCATTTCGAAGATCTGCTAAATTGCCCAAACCATATTTTCCAAGTTTACCCAACTTTTTGTCCAAGCCTTCCAATAGTGAAAGTCGGCTTGGAACGAGATCAGTAGTTTTTATTCTTTTTTCTAAATCTTCGAGACTGATAGTCTCAGCATTTAAATGATAAGCCATTTGACCTCTTTTTGCTTTCTATGCTGGATATCTTCTTTTCACAAAGCTCTTTGGTGACAACACGGAGTTTTTATACACACGCTCCCAACCAGTCCAAATCAAGCGGTGATCACCTAAAATGTTAAATTTAAAGACCTGATCCCCGATTTTATTATGATTTATTGAGCAAAACTATGAATTTTCTGCTTGCACACTTGTTCTGTAAGTGTTTGAAGATGGAAGACACGAGCTTTTAACCAAGTCAACTCTTCTTTGGTTATTTTCCAATCCATATTGTAACGAGAATCGATGTAGGCACTGCGAAGCAATTCAAAATATCGTCTTTCTTCTTTAGTAGTGTTAGGGAAAACTTTTTGGAATGAATTATCCTGTCCAACTACTTGTTTGTTTAATCGACGCAAATCATGGAGCTTAGGTTTATAGTCGGTAAAAACAAGTAAAACAGTCATAAAAAGGCGTTCTGTGGCCTGATGGAGTAAGAATGCTGCTTGTAAGAGATCATTTCTTTTGTAAGCGTTGCTGAAATCAATCAT
>JAKSDL010000752.1 GCA_022360105.1 Pseudomonadota bacterium | reverse complement strand
ACGGAACGGCAGATAAACATACACTATTGGCACTGGGCCTTTCAAAAATCGTATTTACAGGTGTTGTCCACGCACAGGCAACGGGAAATTCGGACGAACAGCTTCTTGCGCGTGCCATAAACGGTGAAGCCAGGGGAGAACCCTATGAAGGGCAGGTTGCCGTAGGGGCGGTCATTTTAAACCGTGTAAAATCTCCTAAGTTTCCAAACTCGGTATCGGGAGTCATCTATCAACCGAGAGCTTTTACTGCTGTAAGTGATGGACAGATTAACGTACCTATAGACCCAAATTCTTCGGTTGTCAAAGCGGCAAGGGATGCGGTAAACGGATTTGACCCAACCAATGGATGCATATACTATTGGAATCCGGCTACCGCCACAAGTAAGTGGATTTGGAGCAGACAGATTGTAAAAAAGATAGGAAAGCATAATTTTGGGAAATAGGAGGAATTCAAAATGAATAAAATCAGGGAAAAACTCATTGATTGGAAAAAGCGCTTATCCGACAGGCATATGTATAGTATTGTCATTGTGCTGGTGGCAGCCGTTGCGCTGTGGGGAATATATCAATACAAGCACGCCGCCGATTTGCGCCAGGAACTGGATAACCAATATAACCGGGCATTTTATGAGATGACGGGATATGTGGAAAATGTAGAGATTTTACTGATGAAATCATTGATGTCATCCACGCCTGAAATGATGGAGCATACGCTTCAAGAAGCATGGCACCAAGCCAATATGGCCCAGACCAATCTTGGGCAATTACCGGTTTCACAGCATATTTTAGCCAACACATCAAAGTTCTTATCCCAGGTGGGGGATTTATCCTATACTTTTAACGGGATCAGGATGAATGGTAAGGACTTAAACGATGAACAAGTATCCACCATAGAGAATTTGCATGGATTTGCAACCAATTTAAATAAAAGCTTGAAGGAAATGCAAGCCTCCCTGTCGGAAGGAAGGCTCAGGTGGAATGAGCTGGCGAGAAAAGGAAGCAAACTTTTTGAAAAAACTTCAAATGAATTGCCTGCCAAGCTATTTCAAGATATGGATAATAATTTCCAGGAGTATCCCACATTAATTTATGACGGACCCTTTTCAGACCATATGGGAACAATGCAGCCTAAAGGTCTTACGGGGGATGATTTAACGGTGGAACAGGCACAGGAAAAATTAAAGGCATTTATCGGTGCCGATAAAGTGTTAGAGATTGTTCATAAAGGAGAGGCCGTGTCGGATACAATCAATACTTATAGTTATGAAATAAAGCTTAAGGACCGGCCGGAAGAGGAAATTT
>JAKSDL010000841.1 GCA_022360105.1 Pseudomonadota bacterium | reverse complement strand
CTTACAACATAACAATTGGGGTCCAGGTGTGACTTTGCCCATTTGGTAATACTATCTTTGTTGAAGGCCTGTACCGGAGATCGTTTTATCTGAAGCGGTTTATAATCCAAAGATCCCTGTACTGCTCTTCTTTGGTCTCAACCCTAATGAACTTTAGAAAGGTCCTTGCCATCTTCGAGAACAAAGATTCAACAAGATTCAGCCAGGAGCCATGCTTTGGTGTATGGACATAGATGAATCTGTTTGGAACTGCCGATGCAACACTGCAAGAAAGACCGCACGTTCCACATCAAACCCGAATCGTCTTTTGCGCAGCAAGCCTTTAATCACCGGTTGGATCGCCAGCTCTTTCCAGAATCTTTCAAAGATCGAGGCTGGGCCTATCTTCTTGGATTGGCAGCGATATCACTCTTACCAGAGAGAATCAACAAGGCCTTCTCCGAATATCTGCTCAGAGAGCGGATTAGTACCTAAAAATGCATATCTTAAATGAATCTCTCCAGGAATAAGTACCAATTTTGAATTTGAGTTATTCATGCACTAGATAGTTTTGATGCCGATGATGGTTCCCAGTAATTTCCAGTGACTCCTGCAATAGGTAAATCTCGTGAAATTGTTTCAAATAACTGGTTATCTTATATGTGATTTTGTTAGAACTAATCAAAGAAAATCCCTTGAAACAAAATATTAAACAGGTGTTACTTCATCAAGAGCAAAATATCCATTGTATCCTTTCATGTATATAGCCGCCCTGTGACCAAAAAGTACCATCGCTTCTGTTCTGGTTTTCAATTCTTCGTCATAACCTTCCACTGATACCTTGGTACCCAACGGATAAGTCTTGTTCCAAGTTTCGATTTTTTTATGAAGTTCTTCGATTTGTTGTTTATAGGCTTTTTTAACATCTTCTTTTAATGAATCGATATCTTCTCCTGTCGTATTGGCCTCTTCTTCAACTGCTGATTTTACATTTTGCGGGAATTCGGTTTCATTTTCTTCACTGAATGAATGAGGCTTCATATCAGATTCGGTCTTCGGCATTAATGTTTCGGTTAATTCAACTTCTTCTTCTGAAATATTATCATTTTCGTCGGTTGTTTCTGAGTTTTGATTGGCTTTTGTTTCATTTTTATCGGCAACAGGCGATGTTTGTTCCTGAATAGTCTTAATCAGTTTTGTTAGCACATCTCCGACACCAAGTTCTTCGATCTCCATTTCGCCTTGATCCATCAAAAATTGTATACTTTCTGACCATTTCACCGAAGATCTGAGCTGATCTGCTAAGTTTGAAACGATGTCAGCTTGATGATAAGGCTTGGCATGAACATTGGATATAACCGGGATGGCAAGTTCCGAAAATTCAACCTCTTTGATGTATTTCTCGTATTCATCTCTAGCTTCCTGCATGTATCGCGAGTGAAATGCAGCACTGACATTCAGGGGAACATAAGTCGCGCCTTCTTTAATAAAATGTGGTTGTGCTTGGTCTATATCTTCTTTCAATCCTGAAATAACAATTTGTGAAGGTGAGTTTAAATTGGCAATGTCAATCTCAGTCAGTTTTTTTTCTTGCAGGATTTTATGCGTCTTTTCTTCACTTAATCCCAGTACAGCCGCCATAGCACCACCTGACGCCTGGCTCATTAATTCTCCCCTCTTCTTCACCAGCTTCAGCCCGGTCTCAAATTCAAAAACACCTGAGGCAAGCAGAGCGTTATACTCTCCCAGGCTGTGACCAGCTACAAAATCCGGTTTCTTTTCGGTTTCTTTCAGCTTTTTATAATATGACAATGCATTAACGACGTATAAAGCCGGTTGGGTATATTGAGTTTGATGAAGCAGTTTTTTGGGGTCTTCAAGGCAGAGTTCTTTTATGGAATATCCAAGAATCTCATCTGCTATTGCTGTTAAGTCTTTGAACTCATCAAATAATGTACCACCCATTCCTTTGACTTGAGAACCTTGACCTGGAAATACATATGTTTTCATTTTTTTCTCCTCAGCATTAATTCCATAATTGGAAAAATAGTCTTGGACTTTTTCCAGATTTTGCAAGTCTTGTCCAAAAGGGGTCAAAATCGAAAAAACTATTGAATTGGAGTCTTGATTTAAATTGTATTTTGTGTAATTCGCTAGAGTTCCTGACGGACCAAGATCTACATAAATGTAATCTTGTTTCTTTTCTAATTTTTGAATTGTCTTTTGAAACTGAATAGGTTTGCGAAAAATATCCCATAAAGTGTTATGATCAAATGACTTTATCTCTTCAGCAGAAATACAGGAAATAAGTGGGATTTTTGGAAGATTATATTTTAGCTTTTTATTGAGATCTCTATATGACGTTTCTACAGTATCAAGCATCGATGAATGAAAGCCATGAGATACAGGCAGCCTTTGATATTGAATACCTTCTGCTTTCAAATATTCTTCAATCCGTTTTTCATATTCTTCATTACACGAAACTACAAAATGGGAATCAAAATTATACCCTGCTATTTCACTATATTCATACAAAGCCGATGTTTTATGAAATATACTAGGACTGCTGAGAATCGCTATCATTTTACCTTTTTTACAGTGCTTTTCAAAAAGCTCCAATCGAT
>JAKSDL010000840.1 GCA_022360105.1 Pseudomonadota bacterium | reverse complement strand
TGGAGATAAACTGTGGTTTTCACTACTGTATCCAGCCCATAGCCTTTTTCAGCAAGGATTGCTTTGGCGTTTTCTAGAGCCTGTCTTGTTTGTTCTATTATCGTATCAGGGAATTGCCCTGTGCTGGGGTCCATGGGCAGCTGTCCTGAGACAAACACCAATCCGCCAGCTTTGATCCCTTGGGAGTACGGGCCTATCGCCGATGGAGCATTTTTTGTAACGATTATTTCTTTCATGTTGTGTGATCCTTTCAGTATGCTTTATTGGCTAATTCTTTCATCCTAGCATCGTATTGATTTTTAAAGCTGTCCAACACTTTTTTGATGATCCCTCTTTGTGTGGCCAGATTAAATCGAACGTAGTCTTTGCCGCTCTCTTGACCAAATATTGTTCCTAAATCAAGCACCACTTTGACCTTCTTTATAAAGAAGTCTTTCAGCTCATCGTTGGATAGCTCCAAACATCTGCAATCCACCCATAGCAAATAGGTGCCCTCTGGATCGATGACCTCTATTTGATCCATATTCTGCTTGATATAGTCCTTTACAAACTCCACATTACCCTTGATGTATTTCAGCTGCTCTTCCAGCCATTTCTCACCATGCTCGTAGCAGGCGATAAAGGCTTCGATACCAAAGATATTGCTCATACCGGCACCGATGGATTTTTGAAAATTGACAAACTCTTCTTTCAATTCAGGGTTTGGGATAATGGCTACAGACGTCTCCAATCCGGCGACATTAAAAGTCTTGCTGGGTGCCATCAATGTGATCGTATTATTTTGTATATCCGGTGAAATCATAGAAGTCGGTGTATGCGCATTTCCCTCCAGGATAAGATCGGAGTGGATCTCATCAGAGATGATCAAAATGTCATTCTTCACGCATATTTCACCCAGCCTCTGCAGCTCATCTTTTGTCCATACACGGGTTACCGGATTGTGTGGGCTGCATAGGATGATCATCTTTGTATCCTTATCGATTTGCGTTTCCAGACGGTCGAAGTCCATACGGTATTTTCCGTCTTTCAGCACCAACTGATTGTCGATCAGCGTCCTCTCATTGCCGGTGACGGCACTAAAAAAAGGATAGTACACCGGAGACTGCACGATCACCTTGGCACCTTTTTCACTGTAAGTCTTTATGGCCCAGTTGATCGCTGCCACGATTCCAGGGGTGTATACCAGCCAGTCTTTTTTGATTTTCCAGCTATACTTCTTATCCAACCAGTTGATAATAGCATCGTAGAATGCCTTGGGTCTCACCGTATAGCCAAATGCACCATGCTGTGCTCTCCTTATCAAAGCTTCTTTGACCTCTACCGGCACTTCGAAGTCGGAGTCAGCCACCCACATGGGAACTATTTCATTGTCTTCATAGAAAGTGCGTATGTAATCCCATTTCAAGCATGATGTGCCTGTTCTGTCCAATTTCTTATCAAAATCCATGGTTAAGCTTCCTCTGCTACTGCCTCATTCTCTTTTGCCAAAGCTGCTTCATGGC
>JAKSDL010000641.1 GCA_022360105.1 Pseudomonadota bacterium | reverse complement strand
TTCCTTTTTAATCCAATGGATACAACAAAACAAATTTATTCAAAATGTATTTTAGGAGTTTAACGGAAAAGAACAATGGGAGTAAGAACCACTTATCTCCAGTTAAAACAGAACCAATTTATTGTTTTTTCAATTTCAGCAACACCACTCAGTACCATTGGCAGAACTCATACACGAGGGAATACTTGAGGAGTTGCTTAAAAATAAACATCTCACGGAGCAAGAGATTGACCTGATCCGCAGCCCTACAGCAGAAATTGCGCCAGGGTATACCCTATCAGACAGGCTGTGGGAACCCCGATTAAACCGGGGATCATGAAACTATGATTAAAATAGAACTTCCCGATTTTGGTGGTACCTGTGGTATCAAAGGTACACGTAGCAATATCGGAAGGATAGTTCGGAATGAAGAAATATCCGTAGCAAGCCGGCATGATTCCTATCAGTAGTGCCGGTGAGAGACCAAGCCCCAAACCTACCGGTAACATCATCCTGCAGGTGGCCGCCTGTGAGTTAATCACAACTGAAACAGTAAACATGGCCAGGGCAAATGTCCAGGGATAGCTTTGGACCATTTCGGTGATACCCCCCTTAAAGGCAGGCATAGCGTGTTGGAAATAGGTGTCGCTCATCCAGGCAATACCAAAAATGGCAATAGCTGCCACCATTCCCGACTTAAAAACAACCCCTTCAGCAATTGTGTTGGTTTTGGTTTTGGTTACCATCAGGATAATACCACCAAAAGCCAGCATCATCATTTGAATGATCACGGACATTTTGACTGGTTTGACTGCGTCACCAATAGTTCTGATTGAAGGCACCATCGCAACGATCACAATAGTTACCAGGGCCAGCAAAAAGAGCAGTACGGAACGACGGGCTGCCACGGGCAGTTCCTCGCCCAGGGAGGAAGCTGTTGTTTCTTCGATTCTCTTTTTCCAGACAGGGTCCGCCATTCGTTTTTTGTATTCTTTATCATTTTCCAGCTCCGCTCCCCGTCGTAAACTATAAAGCGACATTGCCAACGTTCCACACAGGGTCGCGGGAATTGTCACCCCCAAGATACTGAACAGCGTAATATTGCTGTCAACACTGACCATTTGTGACAAATAGTAAACTACGGCTGCTGAAATCGGGCTGGCGGTGATTCCAAGCTGGGAGGCCACAGAAGCTGCTGCCATGGGACGTTCCGGTCTGATCTTGTTTTTCAGGGCAACGTCTCCGATAATGGGCATAACTGAATATACGGCATGTCCGGTTCCCAGCATAAAAGTCATGGTATAGGTGACCAGGGGACCCAAAAAGGTAATTTTCCTGGGATTGGCCCGCAGAATTCTTTCAGCCACCTGAAGCATGTATTTCAAACCGCCGGCTGCTTCCAGCACGGAAGCACAGGTGACAACCGCCAGGATAATCAACATCACAGTGATAGGCGGTGAGGTGGGAGTCATCTGAAAGATAAAAACCTCTATCAGCAGTCCGATACCTGAAACCACACCAAGGCCAATACCGCCGTAGCGGCTGCCTATGTACAGCATGATTAATAAAAATATAAATTGTAAATATAACATACTCATCCTCCGGATTTTCCTGTGCCCGTGGGGGCACCACGTTTTTGTCAGTCGTAAAGAGGGTTAATCGGTGATTACGGATTAAAGCAAAGCTGCTTTAACCTGTATTCAGTATAGGAAAGCGGATGAGATGAGAAAATATTGAGGACTTACTCTCTTTATTCTCCATAAAGCACAGTTTTGCTCATAATGCTCACGGAAGAAAATTGAAGCTTTTAAGAATTGATCCGGGAGAATTTTTTCTCCGGTCGACCGATGGTACCGTATTCCAGATCGACCCGTATCATATCGATCGAAACCAGGTATTCCAGGTAACGGCGGGCTGTGTTGCGGCTAAGCCCGATCAGTTGTCCGACCTCTTCGGCATTGAGGCTTTCTTTGCTGTTAAACAGGGTTTCCTTGACCTTTTCCAGTGTGATGGGATCAATTCCCTTGGGAACATCACCGGTGTTAGGCTGGTCATTCTTTATCTCCAGCAGCTCATCAATATCTTCCTGGTCAAAAGCTGCATCTGTTTTCAGTTCCTGCCGGAATTTGCGGAAACGTTCCATGGCTTTTTTAAACCGGTCAAAAATCACCGGTTTAACAATATAATCAAAAGCGCCCCCGTGAATAGCCTGCCTGAATGTTTGGGCTTCACGGGCAGCTGTGATTAGAATAACGTCGACCTGGCTGTCCTGCTCGCGAATTTCTTTTAAGAGCTCCAAACCGGTTCCAACCGGGAAAAAGACATCCAACAGGATCAGATCCGGTTCAAGCAGTTGCACCATCTCTTTTGCATCTTCCAGGGTGTTCGCAATCCCCACGACTTCGAATCCCTCGATTTTTTCGGCAAACCTGGAATGTAACCGGGAGACATTGATATCGTCTTCGACTATTAATACTTTGAGCATCGTTATGAACCGATTTTTGGTATTTGAATGTTAAAACAGGTGCCATCGTGGCCGGTATCTTTCTGTCGGATGGTTCCTGACATCACCTCCAGCGATGTAACCACATTATAAAGTCCAATCCCCCTTCCTTCGGCTTTTGAAGATACCCCTTTTCTAAAAATATCCAAATCTTCGGGAATTCCGGGACCATTATCTTCAATAGAGGCAAAAAATGTTTTGTCATCTTCAGACAAGGCCACGCGAACAAGGGGTTCCAACGCTTTTGAACCAAGAGCAGCTTCAATGGCATTGTCGATTAAATTTCCAAGGACAGTCACCAGGTGTTCAGGAAATGATGGCGAGGAGAGCCAGCTGCCATTAAAATCGAACTCCAGACGACATTTCAATTCACCTGCCTTATTGAACTTACCTATCAGCATGCCGTTCACCAGGGGGCAATTGACCTTTTCATCCAGGTATTCCATGACATCATGAAACAGGTAGGACTCTTTAAGAATAAGAGTTTTGGCTTCTTCGTATTCTTCAATTTGCAGTAAACCGCCAATTGTGTGCAGTTTGTTGGAATATTCATGACTTTGCACCCTGAGCAGATCTGAGGTTTGATTGATCACGCTGAGCTCCTGGTTAAGATAATCGATTTCATCCTTGCGCCGAAAAGATGCCACCAATCCAAACTTTTTGTCCCCGGTGCCCACGGTGTGCATATTAAAAATCATACCCTGGTTCCGGATCAGTATCTCTTTATCCCTAACCGTTTCATTATTGGCAAGATAGAGTTCCGGTTCTATTTCCGGAAGGATTTCCCGAATCGATTGTCCCTCCAGTTGCGAGCCCACTTGCAACAGTCGCTCGGCCTCCCGGTTGGCAAAACGGACAGACCCTTTCTTGTCCAGCGCGATAATACCTTCCCTCACGGCATTTAAGATGATTTCTCTCTCCAGGTGCAGGGACGCTATCTCGGACGGCTCCATATTAAGGGTTACCCGCTTGATATAGGCTGCTATCAGGCTGGCACCCAGGGCGCCTGAGAACAATATCATGAATATGTAACTGCCAACTTTGATCTGTTCCCTCATGACAGCTTTGGTAATATTGCTTTCCAGATAGCCAACTGAAACGAATCCTACAATCTCGCCCGCTGTATTTTTTACCGGTGCAAACCCCCTCAGAGACCTGCCCAGGGTGCCGGTGGAAACAGATGTGTAGGCCTTGCCTTTCCTTACAGCCGTTTCAAAATCGCCTCCAACAAAGGTCTTGCCGATATTGTCAGGGTTAGGGTGGGAGAGCCGGATGCCATCCCTGTTACCTACTACCACAAAGGCAGCCCCGGTTTCCCTGCGAACGGATTCCGCCAGTTCCTGGATATCGGCTATATTATCATCATTAACCAAAGCATCACGAACATTCGGCATCAGCGCCAGGGTTTTGGATGTATTTAACGCCTTTTGCCCGATCCCCGACTCAAGCTGATCGGTCAGCATGCTTTCAAATGCGATGGCTGTAATCAGAATCTGAATTCCCGCTAAAACAGATACCATCAGAATCATCTGGCTTTTAATGGTATGCGGCAATACCAGACGAATGAAATCGATTATTCGTAAAAACATGACAAAGTCCGTCTCAAATTCTGTTAGCTTGACTGGTTCTATACTTTTGTCAGGGGATCATCGGAACAACGCTTTTCGTCGAAAACTCATCATTCAATTTTACCAGCGTCAAAATATAGCGTACATCCAAGGAACAGAAATTTGCAGGTAAAAACAGCTTTGCATCAACAAAATGGAGTTTTTAAAGAGGACAGCTTAAGAATGGAAGGAGATCGAGTCTTCTTTTGAATTCTCTTGAGATATTCGGGAAGGGCCAGCAAGAAAATCAAAAGGAGATCTGATCCTTTTTTGCAACAATCTTCATGCAATTGCCATGTTAAATAGTCTTGCAGTCATAGAGCTGAAACTTTGAATCATCTGACATCAGGATAAGTTTGTTGGTCAAGGACTGTGCTATTAACATCCTATCAAAAGGATCTTTGTGGTGAAAAGGCAGCTCTTTTAAAACCATGGCCTCCTCACCGGAAAAACTGAGTATCTCAAGACCAATTTTATTAGCCATTTCCATAGGATCAAAATTGACCTTAATTTTTTTTATTGAATGCTTAATCATCAATTCCGCAACACTTATCGCGCTAAGGTATAACTCATTGGTCGATGATTCGAGTTCATAACGTCTGGTCTCACTGAATTTTTCCGGACTCGCTAACATCCATAGAAATATGTGAGTATCAACCAGAATTCTCATGATTGATCCCCATAAAACATCGCATTGATCTCGTCATCTTCTTCCAGAAAGTCATCAGGAATTTCTATTTTCCCCTTAAGAATACCAAGTTTACGTTTTGCTTTTGGTTTGTGAGAAACCAATTTGACTAAGGGTAAATTGTTCTTTGCAATAATAACCTCTTCACCGTTGTAAGCCATATCGACGAGCTTAGAAAGTTTCGCTTTTGCTTCTGACACATTGACAATCATTTTTCCTCACCTTAATGATTTATATAGGTCAAGTTTACCCAAGTAGATCTAGTTGGTCAACGCTACCCATGGTTTACTCCTAATTACCGTATTTTCCGAAATCTTCATCATCCAGCATGATGGTTTTTCTTTCTGCAATTTGTGTTACCTCTTTTTTTTCTATCTGTGGGATCGGAGAAATTTCCGGCTTTTTTATTGGTTTATCGGCAGCAACGATCTGTCGGGTTTCGATAACCTGATCAGTGAGTTTGAAGATGCGAACCATTTTTTGTAGGTCTGTGGCCTGTGCAGAAAGTTCAGTGGAGGCGCTGGCCGATTCCTCTGAAATGGATGAATTTTGCTGAATCACATTGTTTACGTTGGTTAGACTGGTATTAACCTCATTTACGCCGGAAACCTGTTCTTGGGAAGCAGCGGCAATTTCACCAATGAAGTCATTAACCTTTTCGATATCGCCCATAATTCCGCCAAGCACTTCAGCAGTTTTTGAAGCATTTTCTACTCCCGATGCAACCTCTTTAATCGAATTTTCTATCAGTTGTGTAGTGTCTTTAGCTGCATTGGCACTGCGACTGGCCAGGTTTCTGACTTCTTCTGCGACAACTGCAAATCCTTTTCCGTATTTTCCGGCCCGTGCTGCTTCAACCGCAGCGTTGAGCGCAAGTAAATTGGTTTGGAATGCGATTTCATCAATGACTTTAATCACTTTGGAGACTTCGGAGCTGGTATTGCTGATTGTCTCCATGGACTTCGTCATCAATTGCATCTGTTGATTACCATCAGTAACGCCTTTTGTAGTTTGTGTTGACAAGGCCTGGGCCTGGATCGATTTTTCATTGTTGATTTTAGCCTGTGCCCCGATTTCACTCATGGAAGATGATATCTCCTCCAGGCTTGCGGCCTGTTGCGCTGTGCCGTTCGCCAGGTTCTGTGATCCCTGCGAGAGTTCCCTGGCTCCTTTTGTTACGTGTTCACTGATCACTATTATCTTGGACACAATCTGTTCCAGCATAGTCATGGTATTGTTGATTGTGCTCTTCAATTGTTCGAAGCCGGTGAAATCAGACGTTATTCGTTTTGTAAGATCCCCCTGGGCGAGCGATGTTAATACTTCGCTTGTATCGTCCAGAGTTTGCACTTTTTGTTCTTCATCCTTTCCGATTTTTTCGACAGTGCTTTGTAACTGGTTTTGAAACTTCTGATTCATTCTGCTGTAGGCAAACAGCAAACCGGCTGAGCCTAATATATTGATACTGTTTATCATTAATGAATCAATTGGATAAGTAATATCGCCAAGCGTTAAAACAAGGCTTTTCTCAAACCAAAACACCACGAACAAGGTTGCAATGGACAGAGCTCCAAAAAACAATCCGCCGCGAGTGCCGATAACAATGTATGCAAGAATGCAGATCATCCCGTACCAGGCAACGGTAAAATTCAGCACCCCACTGCTGATGATAAGCATGAACGTAACAACCGTATAAAGAATGGATGTCAGTATGATTCCGGGGACAACAAAGGAAGTTACCCACCGTAAAATAAAGGGAACGGAAAAGGAGAGAATTCCAGCCATCAGGATGGGAATAGCCCTAATCGGGAAACCAAGAGAGAACTGCCAGACAGACATGATGATTGATAAGACACCCAGAATCAAAACAAAGACTAGTATCACTTTGGCTCGTGAAAAATCTATCTGATTTTGCCTGATCTTCTCATTTACCATCCAATGTAAAAGTGCACCTTCGTTTTGTGTTGTCATAATCCTCCCTTAATCATTTAACACTCTCTTTCCTTGACCAAGAACCCGGTTTTTGGATGAAAAAAAACCCCAAGGTGTTACCGATACACCTCCATGTTTTTTCTTACCTGGCTGATATAATAAGCACACTATAGAGGATTTTTCAAACCTGGTTTAATTAGTGCCTAAACAAAAAATCACCAATTCAAGTGTCAGACTCTGGTCCCTGTATTCTGATCAGAATTCGTTTCTTTGACATTTTGAACTCCCGCGGTATGATGAGATTTACTACCAGGCAATGACTGGCACACAATCTTTTGCGTACCGATTCCAAACACTATCAATCAGAATACCAGGGTTATTCATGACTTATCAGATAGCATTAACTTTGTTCATACTGGCAACAACCATTGTACTGTTTGTCAGTGAAAAACTGAGAGTGGATGTGGTTGCGATCGTTGTAATGATTGCCCTGCCCTGGTTTGGCTTGATCACCCCTGCGGAAACCTTTTCAGGTTTATCAAGTAATGCCGTGATATCGGTTATGGCAGTCATGATTCTCGGATATGGCGTCGATAAATCCGGTATTATGAATCACCTAACCAAACCGATCCTGTTAGTTGCAGGAAAAAGCCGAAAGCGATTGACTGCAGTTATTAGCGGTGCTGTGGGTATTCTCTCCGCATTTATTCAAAACATTGGAGCAACTGCACTATTTCTGCCGGCGGTATTAAGAATCTCAAATCAAGCAGGGATATCTCCGTCAAAGCTGTTAATGCCCATTGGTTTCTCGGCAATACTCGGAGGGACCCTGACCCTGTTTGGATCAAGTCCTTTAATTATTCTCAACGATCTTCTGGCAAAAAGCGGTGCCCAACCCTTTGGAATTTTTGATGTCACACCAATAGGCTTTGCCTTGTTGGGAGCCGGAATTTTATACTTCCTGTTTTTGGGAAAGTTTGTTTTGCCCCAGTCCGAATCGCTGCAGACAGTCGATGATCAGGCCACACTGATAGACTATTACAGTATTTCAAACGAACATCATATTGGAAAGGTTTTGAAACACTCAGGGATTATTGGAAAAAAGCTGGACTCCATTCAGTTATGGGACATATACAAGCTGCACCTGTTAATCTTAAAAGAATCCGATGACATCCTTTATGTTCCCTGGAGACACACTGCTTTTTCCGAAGGACAAACTCTGGTTTTATGCGGCCCCACGGAAGGATTTTTGCGATTTACCGAAGACTATCAAATCTTAAAACTCAATCCCGAAAAAGAACAGTTAACGGAGGAGTTAAAGAGATTCGGGTATGCAGAAGTAATTATTCCACCCTATTCCTCGTTGAAAGGGCATTCCCTTAAAGAAATTTCATTCAGGAAAAAATTTGGGGTCGAGCCTGTCCAACTCCACAACGATCAGGGAGCAATATACAGTGATTTTTCAGATGAAAAGTTTGGTGCCGGGGATATTTTAATCATTCATGGATTATGGGAAAAAATCTGGGAAATAAAGAACTCGAAGGCATTGATACCTATTTCCAGGCTCCAGGATACAATACGCCATAAGAAAAAACCCCTGTTAGCCTTATTCTGTTTTTTGGGTTCAATAATGCTGGCATTATCAGGATTCCAACTATCCCATTGCCTTTTTACCGGGGCAGCAGCCATGATCCTGCTCGGTGTTTTGAATATTGAAGAGGCCTATAAAGCCATCGATTGGAGAACGGTTTTTCTGTTAGGAGGATTGATTCCAATGGGAATCGCCATGAATAAGAGTGGTGCGGCGCAGTATTCAGCCGAACTGATCTTCAGTCTGATCAGTGAAGCTCATCCGATCTTCATCTTGCTCTCCATATCCATTCTGACAACAGTATTCACCCTTTTTATGTCAAATGTAGCTGCCACGGTCCTGCTGGTCCCTTTGGCCGCTTTTATGGGTAAAATGGCAAACATATCCCCGGAAGCTCTTGGACTTTTAGTCGCGGTGACGGCTTCAAATTCATTTTTACTTCCCACTCACCAGGTAAATGCTTTCTTAATGGGACCCGGAGGTTATAAAAACCGAGACTATTTGAAAGGTGGAGGAATAATGTCCTTCCTTTTTATTCTTATCACCGTTTTATTGATTTTCTTCTTTTACCTTTAGACGATCAACAGAACAGTTTTACGCTTGTCGGAGCGGAGGGACGGCCGGGTATTGTTTGTTCAAAAAGAAAAATCGACCTATCCCCCTACTCAACCCTTCATTTCACCTTCACGAACATGGGATTTAAATATCCATCAAATTGGGCAGGAACAGTGTGATCTGTGGAAAGGCTATCAACAGGATCACCTCACATAAATCGGCAATCAGAAACGGATATATCCCTTTAAAAACAGTTTTCATGGGCGTACCGCTAATTCCTTTGATAACGTAAACATTCAAACCGACCGGCGGTGTGATCAGCCCCATCTCCGTGACTCTTACTACCAAAATGCCAAACCAAATCGGATCGAATCCCAGCTCCAGGATTAACGGGTAAAAAACCGGAATTGTCAGCAGAACAATGGCCATGGAATCCATCACACAGCCCAAAACCAGGGTGGTGATCAGAATCAGAATTAAAATGACATAACGGTTGACCGGCAAAGTTGACACTACAGTGGCCAGTTCATGGGGTAATCGTGTGACTGAAAGAAAGTAACCCAATACCATGGCACCGAGGATAATGGCAAACAACATCCCGGAAGTCATGCTGGTATCTACCAGGCTCTTAACAAACGAATTACGGTTAAGCTTTTTGCGGATAATCGTAAGCAGGAACGCACCAAAAGCTCCCACACCAGCAGCTTCCGTTGGTGTAAACCATCCCAGGTAGATGCCGCCGATCACAACCAGAAACAGGATTGCGACTTCCCAGGTACTCCTGAGGGCCATAATTTTTTCACGAAACGGAGCTTCCGGCCCCCTGGGTCCTGCTTTGGGATCTCTGCCGGTAATCACTCGGATAGTGATAATGTAAAAAATACCTTCAAGGAGTCCCGGTATAAAACCAGCCAGAAACAGCTTGCCAATTGACTGCTCCGTGATGATTCCATAAATGATTAAAATGACGCTGGGGGGAATCAGGATTCCCATTGAACCTCCAGCAGCGATGGAACCGGTGGCAAGGGCTGCTGAGTAGTTGTATCTTCTCATCTCCGGCATGGCCACTTTTCCCATCGTTGCCACTGTGGCAAGACTGGATCCGCTGATAGCGGCAAAGCAAGCGCAAGCAACTACGGTAGCCGTCGCCAGGCCTCCCCGCAGATGGCCCAGCCATTTATGAATTCCCCGATAGAGATCTTCACTGATTCCGGCGGAAAAACAAAACGATCCCATGAGAATGAAGAGCGGTATAACACTAAGGCTCTGCTGCGAAAACGTTGCATAGGGAACCGTTTTCAAAAGACCCAGTGCAGCGTCAAAACCGATGATATACGCAAATCCGCAAAACCCGACCAAGCCCATGGCAACGCCTATTTGCATTCTGGAAAACAAGAGGACAAGTAAAATTGCGATCCCGATAAAACCTACTGTTATTGGACTCATATCGTTAGTTCCTTGTAAAAGATGATATTGTTTCCAACAGGTTGAACAGCAGCAGGAATGTCAGAATGACAAATGCCAGGGCAACCGGAATGATGAAAGGATAAATCGAGATCAAGAGTACCGGGGAAGTCATTTTTGATTCAAATTCTTCCCCGACATACAATATGCACTGCCAGGAAACCAAAGCAAAAAAAACCAAGGTCAATGCAGCAACAGGTACCGCAAGAATCTTGCGAACTATTGCAGGCAACCGGTCAGTAATAATATCAACGGAAATATGCATTTTTCTTTTTTCGCAATAAACCACGGAAAACGAAATGAATATTGCCATCAAAAACTCTACTGTCTCAAAGGCACCGGCAATAGGAATATTCAGGAGGTACCGGCAGATGACATCAGCGGCAGTCAAAAACATCATCAGAGCCAGAACTGTCCCGGCGATGAACAGAAGAATGTTCACCAGGTAATTGAACAGAGTAACCGGCGCTCGTCTAACAGCGATGAAATTCATGGTTTATCTCCAAAGACACAAGTGGATTGACACGTTTCGATGATTCTGTTGTTTAAGAAGCTTTTTTCACTCAAACCTAGGCATCAAGTCGTCCCTGACTTGATACCTTGGAGGAGAGAGCTAATGCATCTGTAGAACCGATTCCAGGATTTCCCTGGCATTACGGTGTCCTTTCCTATCCATATTTTTAATCCACCGCTCCCAAATCGGCTTGCTGCTGACCTCGGTCCAACGCTTGATTTCAGATTGGCTGAGCCGTTTGATATTGATTTGTTTTCCTGCTTTACTTACTTCCTCCCTTACACCGGTTTTTGCTGAATCGAAAAAGGAGGCACCCCAGAATTTTGAGCCCTGCAGACCGCTTACACTCATAATAGCTTCCTGATGGGTACGGGATAACTTATTCCACACAGCTTTGTTCATAGCAATTGAGAAGTATACGGCCGAAAAAGGTACTTCCGTGTAGTGGTTTACCACTTCATGAAGTCTGAAACCGTGGATGGCTTCCCAAGGAGCACCCATACCATCGATCACCCCTTTTTGTAATGCAATATAAGTATCGGGCATGGGAATAAGTAAGGGAACTCCCCCCAACGCTTTCATTTGATCAGTCGGAGGTCCTCCGGTAACCCGAATCTTCATACCGCGGATGTCCTCCAGGGTATTTACCGGTTTGTCCTTGGTGATAAGGATATAGGGATTGCTGGTATATAACAGTAGAATCTTGTTGTCGTTGAACTCCTTCTGAATCTCAGGGAATCGGCTGTAAGTTTTCCAAAGGATCTCACTTCCCTTTTCCGCGGAGTTATAGTTGAGACCGGGAAGACTGACCACATCAGCCAAAGGAGTTAATCCGGGCCAATAGCCGTGAAAACACCAGGCAACGTCGGCAATACGGTTTTTAACCGCCTTCCATGCCTCTTTTCCGGGTGCCAGCGTCTGGCTGTAAAAAACCCGAAATGTAACTTCACCCCCGGTCGCTTTTTCAACTTGTTTGATCCAGGGTCTTAAAGCATGGACTGATCCCCAGCTTGTTTTTGAATTCTGGGTGGCAAAATTAAGTGTGATTGTTTTCGCATAGGCACTGGACGAAAGGAACAAACATAAACTCACAAAAGCCAGACTGGCATTCCGAATAAATTGTTTCATTTTAACTCTCCCTTTTTCATTTTCTTTTGAGATCCACCCGAAGCCGGTATGCCCGCACATGAGCAGGAAACCGACTCCTATGACAATCGGTCAAGCGATGATCCGTTGAACGATTGAATAAACACCCGTGCTTTAGAGGCACGTTTTTGATTTTCCCGAAAGAGAAAATCACGATCGCTTCCGTTTTCAATAAACGCATAACGGAGCGGTTTCCCTGAAATTGGTTCAGGGAAATAGATGGTTTTCCACTTGCAAAAGCCCTTCTCGTTTAAAGAAAGAATGGCTTGTGAAAACAACAGTAACCAGGAACCGTCTGAGGCATTACGGAACAAAAAGCACCGATTTGGAAACGTTTTCAAGCTCGGCAGCCAAATCTTTCACAGTACCATATTTCATACAAAAGGACTGGCAATGCTTAACGCAGGCCGGCAATTCCCCCTTCTTGGTTCTGGAGACACAGAGGTTACAAAGCTCCGTGGGAAATGGAAGGTAATCGATAGCCACAGGTTTTTTTTCAGCCTCATAGATATGTTCGGTTACCCTGATACCGGACTTTTGAGGAGGAAAACTATTTTCCTGCTGACAAGCCACCTCACAAGTGAAACAGCCGGTGCAATAGTCATAGTTTATCAGTAATCCTTTTTTAATCATTGGGAGCCTCCTTCATCGGTAATTTTTGAAATCCTGACCAAAGTCGTTTTGTACTGTCCGCCACCAAATCCTGATATACTGTCTTGCGGATGCGGTACCAGTTGATTGATCTGGTATTCCCATACTTTGAACAGGTCAGGTTCGCTGCCATTTTCTTCAGGCTTCCACCAGCCGTGGGGTGTGTTAATGAATTTCTCGGAAACGGTCAGACTGATAACCACTTTCCTTTTTACCCTTCCCTGGTCATTTTCAATGTAAACCCATTCACCATCATAAACCCCGTATTTTTCGGCTGTCTTGGGATTCACTTCCACTGTTGGTTCCGGAAATTTTTCCCGCAGCCATGGTATCATGCGGTGCTCCGAATGAAAATAGGTAGGCAGCCGCGAACCGGAGTTGAGTATTAACGGATATTTTTTGAACAGCTCCGGAGTCGAAAACTCACTCTGGGCCGGTTCACGGTAGTATGGCAATGGATCAAGTCCCCAATTCTCCATCGCTTTGGACCAAAGTTCCACCTTGCCGGTTTCGGTATTGAATCCCGGTTTCCCATCCAGCCTCAGCAGACCCTTTTCATGTCGTCGGTATGGCTTGGAAAAATGCCCTTCCGGAGGCATCATCCATGAACCGCGATCAACCAGTTCTCTGAAAGTAATATTGGCCACTGACAGACGGTCATTGATCAGGTCCTCGACGCAATCGTATTTTAAGGGATTGGTACTCAATCGTTTGGCCAGTTCGAAATTGATTTCCCAATCGGATTTGCACTCTCCCACCTGAATAACTTTATGAATCGCACCCAAGGGAGCCCACCAGGAGCGAAAGCTGTCTTTTTCGGCAAACGTTGCGGCCGGCAAAACAATATCAGCGAGAGCCATGGAAGTAGGATTGTGAAACAGGTCAACCACGGTGATAAAATCAAGCTTTCTAAGGGCATTGTAATGCATCATGGTATTCGCACCCTGACCGCCCAGGATATTGGCTGTTTGTATCCAGGCCCCTTTTATCTCATAAGGATCACCGCTGATGACCTGATCGATCACCATATCCGGTTGAGCCCAACCACGAAAACCTTTCACCATCGGGTACTTATCCGCCCCGATCCGCTTTTCATTCAGTTTAGCCACCAGATCTTCACTGTACAACTCCAGCAATTCCTCGGTGGAATAGGGATATGTCGTAACCCCAAAAGCCGGTTTTGCAAAGACGTTTCCACCCGGAATATCGAGATTACCGGTGATACTCCAGAGGTGGGAAATGGCCTGGGCCACGGAGGTTCCTTCAGGTGCCATATCGATGGGCAGACCCCAATGAATAGCCGCCGGACTGTTGGTTGCATACATCCGTGCTGCTTCAAGAATTTGCTCTTCCGGAATAGAGGTAATTTTTGAAACCTTGTCTACGGGATATTCGGCAACCCTCTCTTTCAACTCATCAAAACCGAAAGTCCATTTTTCCACAAATTTCTTGTCGTATAACTCTTCGTTAATGATTATGTTCAGCATTCCCAATGCCAGGGCGCCATCCGTTCCGGCTCTGATCTTCAGATGAACGGCAGAGCGTGTGCTCATCCAGGTGTATCTGGGATCGACACTAATGATTTTGGATCCTCTCTTCATACAATCCACAATCCAGTGACCAAAGAATCCGTCCGGACAGGTCGGAGGCGGGTTCTGCCCCCAGACGATAATTACTTTGGGAGGTTCCCATTCCGGATCATCGTAACGTTTTTCTAAAAACTGGGAGGCATCCAGAACGCAAAAATCACCATGGGTAACCTTCATGCCACCGAGCCTTGGGGTATAGCATGATTGTCCGGAAAGCCCCAGTTGCACCCAGTTAGGACTGCCATAATTGTAAGCCAGAAAAGATATTGGACCACCTACATCACGACCTGTACCCTGGGCAAATACCATCGATTCGGCACCGAATTTCTCCCGAATCTCTTTCATTTTCGTTTCACAAGTGGCAAAAGCCTCATCCCAACTGATTCGTTCGAATTTTCCCTCTCCTCGCTTGCCAACCCTTTTAAGCGGATGGGTGATACGATCAGGATGGTAAGCGTACTGAGTCAAAGCCAACACCCGAGAACAGGCCCTGCCCTGGTTCCACGGATTTTTTTCATCCCCTTCCACCTTGACCAGTTTCCCGTCCCTGACATAAAGTTTTTGCCCACACGAACCGTGACACCCGGCACCTGCTGACCAAACAGTCGTCGGAAAGATTTTGAGATTCTTATCGTTATCCATTGCTTGCCTCACTTATATTATCTTTTTACCTCACTAGGAATCAAATAATGAACGAATTCTGCAATACCAACATTTCGGACAAGGTCGATACATCGTGCAGAATCACATCCTATCGGTTGTACCGCCTTTTATCTCAATTAATATGCCAGGTTTGGATTGCTTTTTTACAACATCTAATAGATTGAAATCTTTAATAATATTTATAGATAAAGGACAAATGTGTAGATAAATGGAAAGTAAGAAATCCAATATTTTGGAGTTACGTCTAATATATCGTAGACTTTCTATGAACCATATATTTGTGCTGTTTAAAGAATTTCGTTGTTGGTTATCCGATTAAATTTTTGTTTGACAGGTATTAGACAGCAAGTTTAATGTTAACCTCCAATATTTTGGATATTAATCCATAATATATAGGAGGCTTTTTCCGACAAAGATTTGGGAAAGGGCCAAACAGACGACTGCCGTAAGGCAGCCCGAACTTTTTTCTTCCTATTCGTTGACTGGAAAGGGACATTTTTGAATTCAAGAAATCATGAAAAACATACGCTCAAAAGCCAGTGCCAGCTTAAAGGAACTCCTTGACTTTGAAACGGCGCTTAGCAACCTGTCGACACGGTTCGTCGAACTTTCATCGGACCAGATTGACCGAACAATTGAAGAGGGCCTGGAGATGATTGCAGAGGTTCTAAAGATAGAACGTTGCAGTGTTGCCCAGTTAAGTGATGACAAAGCCCGGCTGACAATCACCCATGCTTTTGCTCAAGAAGGCACAAATCCGTTGTTGGGGGTAATCCTAAGTGAGCAACAACCTTGGTTTACCGAGCAACTTTTTCAGCACAATGCTGTTGTTGTCTCTGACAGTCGAAAGCTACCCGTAGAAGCAATCAATGAAAAGGAGCATTGCAAACGGCAGGGGATCAAATCGATGGTGCTTATTCCGTTGGTTGTCGGCAAAACGTTTTTAGGCGTAGTCGGTTTCGCCGATATGAAAACCGAACGTCATTGGCCGAAAAATCTGGTGCAAAGGCTGAAAATGGTCGGGATTGTTTTTGCGAATGCTATCATGCGGAAACAATCGGAAACCCTGATCAATGAACTGCTTGAATTCGAAACAATGCTTTCCAAAATCTCAGCGCGCTTTGTCGAACTATCCGCAGACCAGATAGATCGAAAAATTGAAGAGGATTTGCAGCTAATTTCAAAAGTACTAAACATAGATCGCTGTGTTGTGGCCCAATTAGATGGCGCAAAAACCAAGCTGTGCGTAACTCACTCCTATGCCGGAGCCGGTATCAAACTAATGCCCAGGCTCATATTAAACGAATCTCAACCGTGGCTCTACAAACAATTGCTTCAAGGTAAAACCGTCATTATGTCCTGTCTTGATGATTTACCGGAAGAAGCTGTCAATGAACAGGTGCATTGTCGTAATCATGGTATCCATTCAATGGCCCTGATTCCCCTGGTTGTGGGGAATTCATTTTTAGGGTTTGTCAGTTTCGCTGCCATGAGGCCAGGTCGTGAATGGCCGCTTGAATTGGTTCAACGACTGAAAATGGTAGGGATCGTTTTTTCCAATGCCATTATGAGAAAAAGATCTGAGCAAAAACTCCATAAAGCGTTTACAGAGATCAATGAACTAAAGGATCGTTTGGAGGCCGAGAATATCTATTTGCGTGAAGAGATCAGTTTGCAACACACTCATGAAGGATTCATCGGCCACAGTCTCTCAATTAAAGACGCGCTGAAACGCTCGGAGCAAGTGGCTGAAACCAATTCTACCGTATTGATAATGGGAGAAACAGGCACCGGAAAAGAATTGCTGGCTCAGATTATCCACAAGCTGAGTCCCCGCAACAGACAACACATGATTATTGTCAACTGTGCCGCCTTACCTTCCAACCTGATTGAAAGCGAATTGTTTGGCCATGAAAAGGGGGCATTTACCGGGGCACATTCCAGACGCATCGGTCGATTTGAATTGGCGCATGGTTCAACTATATTTTTGGATGAAATCGGAGAGCTTTCCCTGGAGTTGCAAGTCAAGCTTCTTCGGGTACTTCAGTTGAATCAGTTTGAGCGGCTCGGGGGAAATGAGACCATAAAGTCCGATGTTCGGGTTATTGCAGCTACAAATCGCGATCTTATGCAATCCGTCAATTCGGGGGAGTTTCGCATGGATTTGTACTATCGCCTGAATGTCTTCCCAATTCTGCTGCCGCCTCTTAGAAATCGTCGTGAAGATGTTCCCGATCTGGTTCGGCATTTTGTTAAAGGCTTTTGCGAGAAAATGGGAAAGCGCATCGAAACCATACCGCAGAAAACCATGCAAAAATTGCAAAATCACAGTTGGCCGGGGAATATCCGGGAACTGAAGAATATCATCGAACGAGCCATGATTATGACCTCGGACAAAACATTGAGAGTCGAGCTTCCTGAAAGCAAAAATCCGGAAAGTCTTCGGATCAAAACCTTTAACGAAATGCAAAAAACATATATTCTGGACGTATTAGAAAGGACCGGCTGGCGCGTACGAGGAAACGGTGGTGCCGCTGAAATTCTAGACCTCAAACCAACCACTTTGGAAGCGAAAATGTCTAAATTCGGTATCAAACGTTCGAACAGCAAAGGATTACTCTAATCAACAATTTGGGACCAAATCTGCTTTTGGCTTACCTCCTGAGTTTGTGGGTTTGGGGTCAAGTCTTCTTTTGACTTACCTTTTGATGTTCACTAAAGAGCCAAGCAAGATACCGAAAGTAAAGTCAAAAGCAGACTTGACCCCTTTGCCTGCTGTGTGCCAATTTCTTTGGCTACTGGGAACAACTACGGCCACGTCTGCAAATCGGGCATAGTTCGCAGTCTGAAGCAGGCGCAAATCCGGCCTGGCAGCGTTTGCAGGTATACATCAATCCCTCGGACAATACGATCGGTATTTGTCGCAGGTCATCCAGGATGATTGATTTGGTTTGAGAATGGAGAATTTGAGGCCGGCACACTTTGGTGCATAATCCGCAACCTAAGCACAGAAAATTTCGGAAACTTAAGGTATAATGATCGCCCTGTTGGCTGAAAGCAAGAGCCTGAGAAGGGCAAGCTCTGGCGCATGCCCCACAAGCCCAGCACTGACCGTCGACTGTAAGCTTGTGTATCGGAAAGTGTTTAGGCAGCGGTGTCTGTCCCTCTCCCTCTTCCGTACTGGTAGCTGCCAAAAACAGGCAACGAAAAAACAAGGGTGAACCTTCCCCGGTATCCGGTAAATCGACTAATTCCCGTACAGCAGCCACATCCTTCAGCAGTGATGCGGGGAATGTTTGACGACTAACCTGTCTTTTAATCACTCCCAAAAGTTTGCGTCGGGCAAAAGGCAGTTTTTGCGGATCTATTACCAGGGGCAGTTTCCTGTTTTTAGTCGAATGGTTTTGTTCCTGAGTATCCCTTTCATATAAATCGGGCATGAGACCTTGCAGACAGTCAACGAGCTCCCGGACAGGCCCGGATTTATCAACGGTTCCGCATGAGGAACAATCTCCTGTTAGCCAGCCAACCTGTTTGACCTCCCAATATCGTAAGGAACAAAGGATGCTTAAATCCAGTGTTAAAGGACACGTTTCCAAAATGATAGCCGCGTCGTGCCCGGTTGGAATCTTATTTTCAGCATGGGGACAGATGAGCAGAAGGCGAGTTGGATTTGGCAGCAGGAACAGGGCATGGAGCAACCTCCGTTGTATTTCGCCTTGCAAAAAAACTCCCACCGGACAGGTAAGACTGCACAATCCGCAATCATGGCATTGATCAGGATCTTTCTGTGGAATTATTGCCTTATCAATAGCACCACCGGGGCAGGTATCGACACAGCGTTGACAGGAAATTCCACGCTCGCGTAAACAGGAATCAGTTGCAGTCTGGAACATGGGAAATCCGTTATTCCGTGTTTATCAAAGCATTAAATTCCACCAGGGTACCTGCTGCAAGCAAGCCGACTCCTTTGTAAAAATCCGTTTGTGCTTTTTTCGATATTTCAAGCAAACAGTCAGGTCCCCATGGCAGGGGGTGATTTTGCAAAAAAGTGCCAATGCCTTCCTTTATTTCGTGGAATTTAATCTGATCTTCTTCTTCTTTTGCCAGATTCAGTAAATAGGCTAAAAATCCCAGTTCCAGGCCAAGATGGTCATCGGGTTCCCGATTAAAGTTGGGAGCACGCAAACCAAAGCGAGTGTACCATTCCCTAACCTGGAAGGTCTTCTCATCAAACAGTAACTTGTACTTATCTCGCCAGACAGACTCCCAAGGGCGGCAAAGGGGAGGGCTCTGTTCAAACAACAAAAAATAGTCCTGTTGAACTGCCTCGTTCATCTGAGGATCGGGATTGTCAAAATAACCACGCAAGATCATCAATCCCGTTTTTGCGTTTTCATGCTTTGGCACAATTGGCCAGTTTTGCATAAGTTTGTTTTTTGTAATCTCCATCAGCAAGCTTGTTTCAGGAGCTGCCGTGAGCACCTTGCTAAAGAAACTGAAAGC
>JAKSDL010000939.1 GCA_022360105.1 Pseudomonadota bacterium | reverse complement strand
GACAAGGATAACGCAATCGGCAGAATGGCGAACGCCATCAGCAAGACAATTTTCAAACTGGCTGAGGTGATGAAGGAAGTAGCCCTTTCCGCCGACTATGTGGCCTCGGGCAGCCAGGAAATCAGTGCGTCGTCGCAGCAGCTATCCCAGGGTGCAAGTGAACAGGCCTCTTCAATCGAAGAAACCTCCGCTTCAATGGAAGAGATGAGCGCCAATATTCAACAAAATGCCGATAACTCCAGGCAGACCGAACAGATCGCATTAAAAGCCGCCGCTGATGCCGAAGAAAGTGGAAAAGCGGTGAATGAAGCCGTAGAAGCCATGAAGCAGATTGCCGAAAAAATATCTGTAATCGGAGAAATTGCCCGCCAGACCAATCTTCTTGCTCTTAACGCCGCCATTGAAGCAGCCAGGGCCGGAGAACACGGAAAGGGATTTGCAGTCGTGGCCGCTGAAGTACGTAAACTCGCCGAAAACAGCCAGATTGCAGCAGGCGAGATTTCGGAGCTTTCAGGTTCCAGCACCAGAATAGCCGAAAACGCTGGTTCAAAACTAAACCAGTTGGTTCCGGACATTCAAAAAACCTCCCAACTCGTACAGGAGATCAGTGCTTCCTGCGCAGAGCAAAACTCCGGAGTCGAGCAGATAAACCAGGCGCTGCAGCAACTCAATCAGGTTATTCAGGAAAACACCTCCTCTTCCGAAGAAATGGCTTCCACATCCGAAGAACTATCCTCCCAGGCTATCCAGTTAAAGGATAACACCGAATTCTTCATCGTGGAGCAGGAAGTAAACGAACGGGGAAAAACCCCCAGAACGCATCCACAAGTGGCATACACCCAACGCAGGTTACCTCAAGGTCGCCAGGAACAAAAAATCGGGAAACCGGCCAATTTGCCGAAACTCAATTATGCAAACAACGCTGGTCTGCAAGAACTGACAGGGGTCGTGGTAAACCTGGGAGACCAGGAAACAGAAGACAGCCAGTTCGAACAGTACTAAAACATTGGCCTTTGAAAAAGGGAAGGCTTTTTCCCCATGAACGCTTTTCAGTCTTTGATGCTAAAAGCGTTCACAGTTTGTCATACTCTTCCGGTTCAGAATCACTTACTTTTAAAAGAGCTTTTTTGAATTTTGCTTTGCTTGAACGTTTTGCACGGTTTTCCAAATACTCCACTGTCATCAACGCCGACATTTTTTCTGCAACAGCTGATGAAACAAACTGGTTTATTGAAATGCCATCTTGCTTGGCAAGTTTTTTTATTTGCTCATGCAATGAATCCGGGAGTCTTAGACTTAGTGTACTCATTTTATTACCTCTATTAATCTCAAAAATTCTTGAGGAGTTAAAACTTTCAGATCGAATTTATCAATGTTTTTGAAATCCTTTTTATTGTAAGAAATTATAAAATCACATCCGGATTCCACAGCTACTTCAAGCACCAAATCATCTTTTGGGTCCCTGAGAAATGGGCGCCATAGAAAATATATTTCTCTTTTGTCTCCGACTTCAGCCAAGTAATCTAAAACATCATCAATGACTGAATCATCCAATCTGAGTTTATCTCTATTTCGTTTCGTAACAGACTCGTATTCAATGAAAAGTGGAACTGATAAGACGAACTCAAATAATTCGCTGCCGATGATTGAGAGAAGTTTAAAAGATGCACCTTTCGTTGATCGCAAAGCCGATAATATGACATTAGTGTCGATAACGATTTTGTAATTTTTCATATTGGTATTGTATTTAATACCAAATCTACTGTCAAGGTGAGTTTAAAGAAAGATAACGTTGAGTTTCGGTGGCTGCGTGTGAGGTATGGGTGGGTCAGAGAATGTCGGGGCCAGCTTGAAGGCATCATTGTTTTGCTTTTATCCGGGTTTTGAACAAAAATATCTAAATGAAAGACCGGATCCGGTTTTATGCGCGTCTTGGTGTTTTTGTTCGATTTCCCCTTAGGAGATTGTGAAAACCGATTGTTTAGTAGCGATGCCTTTAAGATCAACTGTATCAACTAGGACTAAGTCGTCACTTTCGATACAATTCGCGAAATCTTGAGAAACTAAAATGGTCTTCTTAACTTTGCTGCAAAGACCTTCAATTCTTGCTGCAAGATTCACAGCCTGACCAATAACTGTAAAATCCAACCGGTGAACAGCCCCGATATTTCCATATTGAACCAGACCTTCATGAAGAGCAATGCCATGTCCAAGAGGAGCGAGGCCCTTTGCTATTCGTTCGGTATTCAGTTCTACAAGTTTTGAATTTGATGACCTGGCTGCTTCTAAAGCTTTTTTGCATGTAGATGCTCGTTGAGATGATTGTTGGACAGGAAATATTGCCAAAATAGCATCTCCGATAAACTTTAAAATCTCTCCGCCATATTGGGTGATGATTTGAGAGATAGTTTCAAAATACTCATTTAACCACTCAACCAGCGTTGTAGAATCAATATTTTCAGATAGTTTGGTAAAATCACGGAGATCTGAATACCAAATTGCAGCTTCAATAGTGTCAATATCACCTTTGCGGATTTTACCGTGTAATACGCGGTTTCCGGGATGTTGGCCAAGATAGGTCTTGAGTAAGGTGCGTGTAATGAAATGATTAACATGCATTCCCAGACAAATTGCAAAGATGGGCGCAACTTCCTCAAAAAAGTTTATGTCTTCGCCAAGAAAACCTCCTTGTTTAGAGGTGGCCCAACTGATTATGTTTTTCAATCCTGTATGGACATTTTGAGATTGTAGAGGCATTGCCAAATAATGGGTACTGCCGATTTCTTTCAGGTCTTTTATGACTGGAAATTCAAACTCTTTTTGGTCAGGTGAAATTCGACATTGTACTATCGAGGATCCTTCATCCAAGGGCTTATAGGGGCTATCCTGATACCGATCTCCGTCCTCTATCCCATAGGTGTAGGTAACTTCATTAACCAAACTCGTAGAAAAATCATAATCCGCATGATCAATGGCATATATGTTTTGCATCTTTGGAGAATTCACACCAACTGGTTCCCAACCATACCTGATCATGACAATTTGTGGGTGAAGAGTGCGAACGATCACAACTGAACGGATGATTTCCAAACCCTGTTGGTTGAGCTGCTTGTTAAAGCCATCCAGCAAATGCGGAATAGATGGAGCTTTCATCCCTTCATTTGCAATCCATTGTATGATGCGACTTGCGTTGGGTTTCATGCGTCAACACCCATGATTCCGTATCCTCACAACAAAATACTTCATTATTTTCAAGTTAGTGTGGTCACAATAGTTTTATTCGAATTCCGCTTTATTTTAAATTGTTCTGACGGACGTTAGCAAGGATAGTCTGAATAGTCAGTCTGATATCAGGCAGATTAAACCCGTGTAACTATCGGTGAGGCGGTCGATCGGTTGAAAGCGCTGATCTTTGCTCCGGGCAGGTTATCTCAATGTTCGAATAAACGAACGTACCAGTGAAATGATGAGCAATTAAAAAAGACATGGGCGGCGGTTGATAAAGAAATAGACGACTGTAAAGCAAGTTTTGACGCAGCTGAACCCAAAGCGTTCAATCTTTGACCAGTAAAAGATTGTGAATGAATCTTCAATTCCGTTGAAGACCGAGCTTTTTCATGCGGCTTTGCAAGGTGGTGGGTTTTACACCCAGGAGTTCGGCAGCACCGTCTTTGCCATAAAGTTTGCCTCCGGATATCTTCAAAGCTGAT
>JAKSDL010000442.1 GCA_022360105.1 Pseudomonadota bacterium | reverse complement strand
TTCAGCTAATTGTTCCCGGGGGACTTCCCAGTTGTGTATTTTTATGTCCCAGATTTTACCCTGGTATGGACCAATGGTTACGACCCGTTTCTGTGATTCGGTTATAGCCTGGGTGAGTTGTGTTTCGGTCAACGTGCCATTTAAATAGACTTTATGGCTATTGGCTCCCAAAACTGCTGCCACATGGTTTGCTCTATGGATTTTCAGCGAACTCTGGTCGGTTGTAACTGAACTTGCCGGTGAACCATTGTCGTAGAATGTGCTTTCAATGTTACCAGCCGTTGTTTTTATCTCAAAAAAGTCATCGGACTGCATAAGAACACTGTCCGGAGCACCTTCATCCGGTGTCATCTTAAAAGAGATAGTGATCGCTGATGTGGTCAGGTAGGTATTGTCTTCAAGTGTTAAGGTCAGGCTTTTTTTATTGAACTCAGGTGCAATATAGAAATCATTACCACTTGAGGTATCATCAATATCTACGCGAACTTTGTACCCGGAAATGTTTTTGTAACCAAAGCGCTGTGGCAGAAATGCTATTGGAGGACTGCCCGGGCTGTTTGCAGTCGTATCATAGATCAATTCCGTATCTTCGGAAAAACGGATATATTTGAAATGCGACCTGTTGAGGGCTGCGTTATTGTTTGCCGTAACGGCAAGGCCAATGTATACAAATCGGTCCATTGGTAGTGTTATTTGGCCAATATCCTCCCAGGTGTTGCCATCAAGCGACTTGAATGCCTTGATGAGTTCACCGCTTCTTTCCAGCTTAAGCCAATAGGGTGCAGACCCTGGTGTAAGATTTGTGCTGGCACCCTGGTCTCCATTGGTCAGGCGGTATGCCAAGCTGATGCCTTGTTCAGGTGTAACCAAAGCCATTGCATGCGGAGAATCGGCATCCAAGGTTTTTCGAATCATGATACCCGCTTTAGCCCATGGATCGGTATCGGTCATGTCAGATACCCTGGTGATCATGGTACCGTCCCCTTCAATCGTCCAATAGGCAAAATGGAACGAATCACTACCACAACAGATGTCATCCCCGGAACCGGAAACTTTAACACCATTGTGGCTAGCTATTGCAGAGCCGGCAATTCCGACGCTACCAATATCGTTACTTTTTACCCTGGCAATAACCGGTAATGTTTCTTCAATAAAAGTGATATTTTCAAAATGTGTGGTGTTGAGTTGAACCCCGTCATTTGAAGACACAGCTAAACCAATATAGACGGATCGTGGCATTGGTATGGTGATTTGACCTAATGCTTCCCACACTGAACCATCTTCTGATTTGTATGCGCTTAAGACATCATCCTTGCGTTCCAGTTTAAGCCAGTAAGGGGCTGATCCTGGTAGGAGGTCATACCTGTTAGTGGACCCAGCTTTAGTCAGCCGGTATTGTAAACTTATTCCTCTCTGGGAAGTTAGATACGCCATTGCATGCGGAGAATCGGCATCCAAGGTTTCCCTGACCATGATACCTGCTTTTGCAAAATGATGTGTATCTGTAATGCTTGCAATCCTGACTGTCATGGAACCATTGCCATGCAAGCCCTGGTATGCATAATGAAATGAGTCACTGTTGTGCCAAATGTTGCCTGTACTGGCTATAGTTACATTGTTGTCATTTTGAGTCGTTGAGCCGGCAAGAGTAATATCACCGATATCAACACCATTCAACTGCTCAAGGTCATTTATATATTCCTGAGTAAGTATGATGTTATCAAAACGAGAAGAACTGAGCTGTTCACTGTTACCAATGGACACTGCCAAACCAATATAGACTGAATACTGCATTGGAATGGTAACCTCGCCCAGTGCTTCCCACTCTGTTCCATTGATTGATCTGTATGCACTAAATACATTATCTGTGCGTTCAAGTTTAATCCAATAAGGGGCTGAACCGGAAAAGAGGTCCTTTCTGTCACTGTTTCCTCCCTTGGTCACCCGGTATTGAAAACTGATCCCTTTACCGGAAGTGACAAAGGCCATTGCGTGTGGAGAATTTGCATCCAGGGTTTCCCGAATCATGATACCTGCTTTGGCCCATGCAGCAGAATCGGATACATCTGTAACTCTTGTAACGATTGATCCATTTCCCTGTAAGGTTTTGTACGCATAATGAAATGAATCGCTTTCACCCCAAATGGTTTGTCCTGAGCTGGTTATAGTAACCTCATCATTGACCTGACTGGCTGAACCGGGAATAGGAACATTACCAATATCAATACTGTCAGGAAAAATGTTTGCACCTGTACCGGTATCAATAATGATACTGATATTATCAAAACGAGAGGTATTGAGTTGCTCAGTATTGCTGCAAGAAACTGCTAAACCAATGTACACTGACTGCTGTAATGGAATTGCAACCTGGCCAAATTCTTCCCATTCTGTGCCGTCAATTGATTTATAGGCGACAAAGCTGTTGCCGTTGCGTTCCAGTTTAAGCCAGTAAGGGGCTGATCCGGAAAAGAGGTCTTTTCTGCTGCTGTTTCCCCCTTTGCTCAAGCGATACTGAAAACTGATCCCTTTATCGGGAGTGACAAAAGCCATTGCATAGGGAGAATCTGCATCCAAGGTTTCACGGATCATGATGCCTGCTTTGGCCCATCCATCTGAATTAGAAATATCCGAAACCCTGGTAACCATGGAGCCATTGCCTGCAAAGGTTTGATATGCATAGCGAAAGGAATCGTTTTGTCCCCAGATGGTTTTTCCTGAAGTAGTTATCACGGTCTCTTCACCCTCTTGAGTCGTTGATCCGGCAATGGGGGCTTCACCAATATCAATGCTGTTGTTGGCAAAATTTGCATGAACTACGGCAGATGAGAAACGTATCTCCTGCAGAGACTGTGTATTCTTGGAAGAACCGGATGCACTATCATTCCATCCCACTATGAGTGATAAGCTCAGAAGTAATGTTGTGATTATGAGCGATAGACTTCTATTATATTTCATAGCTTTACCTCTTTTCTTGTTGAATTTTTTTATAATTAAAGCCTTAATTTTTTTTATACTAAACAGTCGAATTAGGTGTTTTTGAATACTGAAAATTAAGGAATGTTTTTCATTACTTAATTTACCGATATATAGATTGTTT
>JAKSDL010000762.1 GCA_022360105.1 Pseudomonadota bacterium | reverse complement strand
TAAAAAAGACGGCCAATACGGACCCCGGGGTCGCTCAAAGAAAACCAGCCACGAACCGGAAAGTCCATACCCCAAGAGAGCACAACTGATAATAAGAAATGCAAAGTGATACCACAGTGTGATGGAAAGAATTCGCATTAAACAAACTTGAAACATCAATACTGCCAATGTTTTTAAAAATATTCCCAGGTATATTCGATTCTTCATATTTGACTGCATAAGGCATTTCATCATCAGAAACTGAAAATCGGCTCCACCTTAGTTGAAATCACATAAATTGACAATTCAAGGCAAAGGAAAAGCTTAATTGAATCGTCTAATAAACAGGAATAAGACATTCTAATTTCCAGATGAATACACTAATGCTGCACTAGGCAGGAACTATTGGTTTTGTTAAGAGTGATGAAATCGCTGAAAGCTGGTACGTGACAGTTCATTACTGGATTGATTGGACTTTTATGACAGAATCCGAAGACATTGATTTTATCAGGCAGGCTAAGGCAGGGAATGGCAAAGCTTTTGAAGCCCTGGTGAGAAAACACTACACCTTCATCTATAAGGTCGCATTCAAGTGGTGCGGTAACAAGGAAGATGCCGAGGATATTTCCCAGGAGGTTTGTGTTAAAATCGCCCGCAAAATTAACAGTTTTAATGAATCCGCTGCCTTTCAAACCTGGCTGTATCGTATTACCATTAATTCAGCCAAAGACCTTGCCTTAAAAAGAACCAGGGATCGCAACAAAGAATCCGAGTACCTGGTCCAGGAAAAAGAGAAACTAGTGCAACAGGAAGAAAAAAAAGTTGCTGATACATTATTAACTCTACTGGAATCATTGCCGGTCAAACTCAGGGATGCCGCGTTACTTGTTTATAGTGAGGGGCTTAATCACAAAGAGGCGGCGAGTGTCTTGAATTGTGCCGAAACCACCATTTCCTGGAGGGTTTTTCAGGCGAAGAAAAAATTAAAGAAATTGCTGGAGAACGGAGAATTCAAATGAGTGATCAGGATATTAAAAAAATTCTCGCTGATGTCACTATCCCTGAACCAGATGAAACCGCCAGGGAGTCCGCAATTTCAGCAGCAATGCAGGAATATGCCAAGCAAAATGCGTTGGCCGGAAAAAAAATCAAAGGAAAATCTAAATCGCATCGTCTAATCAGTACATTTCTTTCAAAATTAACCTTTTTCGGAGAAAGTACCATGAAAAGACGATATATCTGGTCCGGCGCCATCACGGCATGTTTGATTGTTGCAATATTCGGTATCAACCAATTGTATGAAGGATCAAAACAAATGGATCACATTGATGGTCAGGTTTTGTATGAAGGTCGCCCATCTGAATCAACACCAATTGAAGCTCCACCGGCTAGATTGGACGCGCCGGTATCTCCACCGTCGACTGCAATAGTGACGGAACAGTCCAAAACCGGCCCAAAGGAAAAAACCATTGAACCACAAGCTGTGGAGGAAGAAATGGTGATGGCCGATATGGCCGCCCCGGAGGTAATCGCATCTCCTTCTGCATCTGCACCAAAGACGGTACCTCTAAAGAAAGCAGAATCAAACGTTTACAGAAAGAAAGCGAAAACCGGCGTTGCTAGAACCATGGATTTCCCTGCAACACTTAACCAGACAATGGTGAAGCCGGAACCGGTTCAGGAAGCGGATGAATTGTTCATTGGACAGCTTCCGGAAGAAGGCAGGGACAGGTTTGAAGATGTCAAAGTGAATCCGGTGAAACAGGTGGCAAAAAATCCTGTTTCTACCTTTTCAGTTGACGTGGACACAGCCTCCTATGCCTTTGTCAGAAAAATGCTCAACCGTGGAGTACTTCCTCAAAAGAATGCTGTTCGGGTGGAAGAACTGATAAACTATTTTGATTATGACTACGCTCTTCCGAAGGATAAAGAGAAGCCGTTTCAGCCTACCGTGGCTGTTTACCCAACTCCCTGGAATTCCAATACTAAATTGTTGCATATCGGAATTCGGGGCTATGATATAGAACCCGACAAAAAACCTGATACCAACCTGGTGTTCCTGATTGATGTGTCGGGCTCCATGAACCAACCGGATAAACTGCCGTTGCTGAAAAACGCATTTAGAATGCTGGTGGATAACCTGCAAGAGTCGGATACGGTTTCCATTGTCGTTTATGCGGGTGCCGCCGGGACAGCTCTGGAACCAACCAAAGTTAAGGATAAAAGAAAAATAGTTTCCGCATTGGAGAACCTGAGTGCCGGCGGTTCGACTGCCGGTGGTGAAGGAATTCGCCAAGCGTATGCCCTGGCTGAATCCAGCTTTGTTAAAAACGGTGTGAACCGGGTTATACTGGCTACTGATGGAGATTTTAATGTTGGCATTACCAATTCGGATGAATTGAAAGGATTTGTTGAGAGACAAAGAAAAACAGGCATCTTTCTTTCCGTGATCGGTTTTGGCCAGGGCAATTACAACGATGCCCTGATGCAAAAACTGGCTCAAAATGGAAACGGGAATGCCAGTTATATTGACAATCTGAACGAAGCCAGGAAAGTGCTGGTTGAAGAAGCCAATGCCACTCTTTTTACTATAGCTAAAGACGTAAAAATTCAGATTGAATTTAACCCGGCCAAGGTAGCTGAATATAGATTGATCGGTTATGAAACCAGAATGCTGAAACGTGAGGACTTCAATAATGATCAGGTGGATGCCGGAGATATAGGTTCCGGACACCGGGTAACGGCCATTTATGAAATTGCTGAACCGGGCGGTAAAGGCATTCTGGTTGATGACTTACGCTACAGCAAGGATAAACCTGCTCCGACGGCTTCCAACAGTGAAAACCGGGAGTATGCTTTTCTAAAAATTCGGTTTAAGACACCAACAGCGAATAAAAGTACCTTAATGACGGTACCGATCGATGAAAAAAAAGAATTCAAATCATTGAAATCAGTACCGGAGGAAGTGAGGTTTGCAGCAGCAGTAGCTGCTTATGGGCAGCTTTTAAGACAGGATCCCTACACAAAAACTTTTAGTTTTGATGATGTGATCAAATTGGCGCTGCCGGCAAGAGGTGAAGATCCGTTTGGTTTGCGAAACGAATTTATCAACCTGGTTCGACTGGCTAAATCTGCAAAGGGATTATAGCGGCACAATAATAATTTGTTTCTCAGAACCAAAGATGCAAATAATTCAGCTCGACAAGAGCCGAAGGGAGTGGTTGGTGGTTTTATTTTGCCGAATAAAGCTGTTCCATTCCCGTTACCAAAGCTAAAATATAAATCAATGGATTTTGGAATGAAGTGATAATGACAAGGATGGTTTTGTCTTTCTGTAAAAAATTAGGATTAGCAGCATTTAAAACAGGGGGATTGATAATGGCAATTGAAGATCAAATAAAATCAGTGGCAGATGCCTGGTTATTATCACAAAAACAAGTGGTTTTCACCGGTGCCGGCATCTCGACAGAAAGCGGAATTCCCGACTTCAGGAGCAAAGGCGGTCTGTGGGAAAAATATCAACCGATATATTATGACGAATTCATGAGTTCCAAAGAGGCCAGAATTGAATACTGGAGACGAAAAGCAGATCTTTATCCCAACCTGGTTGCTGCACAACCAAATGCGGCCCACCATGCAATTGCCAAATTGCATGAAAAGGGACTGGTAGAGGCCGTTGTAACACAAAATATAGACGGACTTCACCAGCTCGCAGGCGTTCCGGATGACAAAGTGATTGAATTGCACGGAAACACCATGCGTGTGCGTTGTATGTCTTGCGATAAACTGGAATCAATTCATGATGTTCAACAACGTATAGAAGCTGGAGATAGTGCTCCCGAGTGCACCTGCGGTGGGTATTTAAAACCGGACACCATTTCATTCGGACAGGCGATGCCCATGGAAGAGACCAACAAAGCCGTGAGCTTGTGTGGTTCCTGTGATTTTCTCCTGGTGATCGGTTCAACCCTGCTCGTGCAACCGGCGAGTCTGCTGCCGGGATATGCCAAGCAAAACGGCGCCTATTTGGCGATGATTAATCTCTCGGAGACCCCTTATGACAGGGAATGTGATGTTAAGATTGAAGAAAAAGCCGGAAAGGTGATGGATGCTTTATTGGAGCAGATACCTTAGTGCGTAATTCAGGAATAACATATCGCTTTAGCTGCAATAAATCGTGACAATTGCTCCTTTTTATGCTGAATCTCGTATCTTTCTGAGCTACTTGTGCTTTTATTCCAATACAATTTGCCTGAGGTGCCGGATTTGGATAAGCTGAAACAAAAGAAACATAGAAAGGCGATGTAAGTTGATTGACTGATCCGTCGGTCGGTTCTTGCTCAATAGTCTCGAAAATTTATCTGTTGTTGAATACTGGAGAATGGTTATGGAAGCTCACAGACAGACCTGTCAGGTTTGCGGTTCAAGGAAGATGCGCAATATCCTTTTACGTGAACCAAAAATGCCCGACAAGGTAATTGTGGAGTGCACGGAATGCAAGGAATTGGTAGCCAGGTATGTTATCGCTAAAGGCGGCTATTATCATCATGCAAAAGGGTATGAGTCATACTTGCGCGGACTGACCAGGGATGGTGATTTTATGAATGCTAAGATAATGGAAAACGAATACCTGGAAATTAAGGATCAATGCGAGAAAGAGCACGGAGAAGTATCTGAATACCTGAAAAAAGCCGGGAAAGAAGACTAAAAAAAGAGGGCAATGTTTCGCGCCCTCTTGCTTGCCGGCTATGCCCCTTAAAAAACTACCCGGAGTATAAATTCAAATATCCGCACAATATTTAAGGCAGCCAGATTGATAACCGCCTTCTGAAGACCATTCCTGTTATTTGGTGGCAGCAGGCCAGGTATAGTAAAACCCGGCTTTCACGTCTGAAATAGCACTTAACGGGCCCAAGTCAACCAATGGGGTTCCGGAACCACTTCTAGCTGTCAGGTTGTTATAGATATTGTCATCAGCAAATTGAACCCGGCGATACATAATCACACGGGAGTTACTGTCTAATCCGGCCATCGATCGTGCCTTGTTAATGGCATCATCCGTAAAACCAATCTGATCAATCATACCAAGTTTTAAGGCCTGGTTGGCCGTATAAATTTTCGCAGTCATAATCTCTCGCAACGCGCTTTTGCTTACCTTGCGATGCTTGGCTACCTTATCTTCGAACAGATCAGCCAGTTCATCGGTAATCGCCTGGAATGATCTTGTTTCCTGATTAGTCGTGGCTCTGAAGGGCGATCCCATATCCTTGTTTTTACCCGACTTATTGGTTTCGATGCTGACGCCAATCTTGTCCATCATACCCTGGAATTTGGGTCGCATGAATACCACACCAACAGACCCGGTGATAGTGGTTTGATGCGCAATGATGTGATCGGCTGGCAGAGAGAGATAGTAACCGCCTGAAGTGGTGATATCCATCATACTGACCACGATGGGAATGCGGCGTTTTAATTTCAATTTATTGATCTCATTGTACAGGATATGACTGCTGGTGACCGTTCCACCTGGTGAGTTGACCTTCAAGACAACAGCTTTGACAGCAGGGTCGCTTTCGGCCTTTCTTATTTGCGAAACAACCTCTTTTACCAGACTAGGCTTTTTTTTCATCATACCATCCTTGGTCTGGTCCGAAATAAACCCATTTATCGGAATCACCAGAACCTTATTGGCTCCTTCACCTTCTATGGTTGTTTCTTTTAAAGGATCAGTGAAATCCTCCACCAGTTTGACATTCATCGAGACACAACTGGTTACAAAAAAACTGGCAAGCATTGCCAGGCCCAGAAGTCTGAGTGGTTTCCATTTCATCGTTTTTATCCTCCGAAAATGCTTGATTAAAAATTTACCAAAAGCCAAATACAAGTGAAATTCAACAGTGACTCCTGGTTTTTCCAAACTGTATTGTAAGAATGGAGGATTCTGATTCAATCAGCCCAGATAAAATCCATGAATGGCCCCAGAAAATAGATGAATGGTAGTATTTTTGAGTTGAGTGGTTCGGGAATTCAGGAAAACATCACGACTTTTCATGCTGACGCCAAAAATAGCAAATCTGCCCTTGTCTCTCACGTTTCTCTTCTGTTAGCTCCGTCAAGGACGTTACGGCTCAGCTCAATTAAGCGTATGTTCGATATTACCCTGATATACAGCCACCTTTTCTTGTAACATACTAAAAGTAAATCTAATTATTTACCAAAACGACACGGAGGACACAGAAATAACCGGAGGGAAGGAACATTTTACATCGGGGAACCAAGTGGACAAAGTCGGTGGGAAAATCATTAGTTGAGAATTTCATACATGTTTCAACGATCCGGATCGATACAAGTCGAGAATCCTGGCAAGTTGCTCTACCAGGTAAAGGGGCATCGAGATCAGGTCAAACGTTACTTCTCTTACGTGATCTGCCTGCCTTAGGGAATGAACGATTTTTTGCATGGATGGTGGATTAAGATCGAAACGAATTCCCATCATGACATTTTTACTGTACACAAACTGAAGCAAGGATTTTAAGGTACCACTTTTTCCGGCTTTCACTTCAACGGGAACGATTAAGTTGCCTTGCGAGATAACATAATCCACCTCGGCATTCGCTGACTTTTGTTGTCTTAACCAGTAGTGAAGTTCAGGTGGATCACTCAATCCTCTGAAATAGAGAAGATGTTGACCAATATATTGCTCAGCAATCGATCCTTCATTGACCAGCCGATGATCGTCCAGCGTGGATAATGCCAGCCAATCCAATCCGCATATTCGGTTCATTAAGCCTATATCTAAGAACAGGGCTTTATAAGTAAACTCATCGATTTCAGCTTGAAGCGGTAAACCGCTGCAATGGGAATGAAACACCTGATTAACAACCCGAGCTTTGGAGAGAAGTTCGATGGCAGATCTCAATTCTCTCGCTGTTTCATCCCTGGAAATATTGCTGTATTTGATTTTTTTCCCAACTGATCTTGGTATAAAATTGAATACTCTTTGCAATCGCAGCAATGCGTTGTTAGATGCATATTTAGAGAAATCATCCTGGTAAGTTGATATGATGGATCGATGAACAGGCCCTATATCGGAAAATTGTTGCGAATCCAGGTAGTTTAGAATTGCTTCCGGCATACCGCCGATCATTAAGTATTCTCGTTGTCTGTCTAGCAGTTTCTTATGAACCGTGAGCGGGATACTTTCAGTGAAATCATATTCCCGAATATAGCTCAGAAGAGAGTTCTCAATTTCAGCGAGATACTCTTCAAATGTCATTGGACCGAGATGCAGATACTGAATTCTACCAACAGGCATGGAAAAATTATGCTTTGCCAAAACAAACTCAAGTAAAGAGCCTGCAGCTATCACCGGTAGTTCAGGTAATTCTTCATAAAAGTAGCGAAGTGCCTGCAATGCATACGGTGTCGCCTGAATCTCATCTAAAAATAGAATTGTGTCACGGCTTACTATTTTCCTCCCTATCAAACCTTCAAGTTCTTTGGTGATCAGTTTGACGTCGAGAGTTTTGAAAATGCTATCCAATTCAAGATGTTGTTCCAGGTTGATTTCGTTTAAAACCAAGTTGTTTGTTTTGGCAAATTGTCGGACTAACGTCGATTTGCCAACTTGTCGCGCTCCTCGGATTACTAGCGGCTTCCTCCGTTTTCCTCCTAACCAGTCTTTTAAATGTAACTCAGCTATTCGTTGCATTTTATATTTTTGTTCGAAATATACCCTTTTTTTGAACATATTATGTTTATAAATAGGGTATCTGTCAAACCTTGACTGAGGGGGTAAACCACAAAGTTTCCGAAAAAATAGGGGACACGTCAAGGATCTTTGTTTAGGTCACTTAATTTGAGTGGTGGAAGTAGATGTCCCCGTTTTTTCCTTCTACATGGGTCAGAACCCAAATCTTTTTGGTGCACCCAACCAACCATCTTGTTTGACATTACCCTGGAATTCATCGCTCATATTTTTGCCTGCAGCTCGCTTTGCATTCACAACAGTTGTGTGATTAATAAAAGCAAGGTGAACGGGGTAGAAAAAAACGATACTTTGTGGTTTGCCTTACCGGCGGATGGACCCGGAATATCAGCGATTGTTAGTGCGGACGGTCGCTGATTAAAGCGTCTGTTGTTGCACTCAATTCATGATAGCACCTGGTATGAGCGATACAAGGCCATCTCAAAGCCTAATTTAAGCAGTTCAATTTATATTGATCCTGAAATTGAAATCAAGTTTCTATATTTGACATCTGGAAGAAAGAAATGAACGACACGGAACCGCTTTTATAACGTTCTAAGTATTAGATGTTTAGCCCTATATTGAGACGAATGTTACTTGCCAATGAGGGCATACTTATTAAAAAATGATTTTCTAGCTCGCAAATTAAACCTGGCCAAACCAAAAGCTCACGGTTCTCGTTAATACGTTCTGTTTGGGCTTTCTTTTGCTTTTGGCGCGTTTGTCGCAGGAATGGTTTTAAATGAGTCTGAGTATCGTGACCAGGCATTAGCGCTTAAAACCAAACCGGCCTGAAACTAGGTTAACAAGCTGGAGAAAGCTGGTGACGCTTTATCTCATTCCCTGACGATTGGAGAAATATAATGAAATCTCGTATTAATTTCAGCTATATATTGATGATATGGTTACTCATTCTGCTTTCGCCCTTTGCAGTTTCTGCTATTGAAAAAAACATCCATTTATCCCAAGGGGAAGTGATCTATGTTCCTGCCTATTCACATATTTACATTGGAAGTCGCGAACAGCCTTTTTTATTGACGATCACAATCAGTATCAGAAACATTGATCCGAAAAATCATATAACCATCACAACCGTTGATTATTACAAAACCCAGGGCAGACTTTTGAGGAAATACCTGGATAAAGCCGTAACTCTTAAGCCTTTGGAGTCGTTGCGTTATGTAGTGCCGGAAAATGATTCGAGAGGTGGTTCGGGTGCGAATTTTGTTGTTGAATGGCAATCTGACAGACCAGCCAATTCACCCATTGTTGAATCGATTATGATTGGAGCAAAATCCACCCAAGGTATTTCCTTTGTTTCTCGCGGGAAAGTAATCCATGAAACAAAATGAGATCATCCGGGTGAAATGGAACCGGTCGTTTATTTGGAAATTGGCGGGTTTAAAAGAAAAATCTGAAGAATGATTATGCAAAAAGCTGTAAAAACATTTCTTAATAGCTTTTCGTCTCCGATACAATCCTGTTGCGACCTCCTTTTTTAGCCCTGTATAGCGCATCATCCACCTTTGATAATGCTTCAGTGGGTGATGTATTTTGATCTCCGACTACCTCATAAACCCCGGCTGATATGGTTTGGGGACCAGAAAACCCCAGTTCTTTCTTTCTTAAATTCATCACTTTCATACGTATTCGTTCGGCAAGATTGTAAGCCTCTTCAATATTTGTACGAGGACATAAAATCAGAAACTCCTCTCCGCCAAATCGACAGGGATGATCAGTGCCTCTCACCTCTTTTGAAATGACTTCTGAGACAACTATAAGTGTCTGGTCGCCAACAGCATGTCCATAGGTATCATTCACAAGTTTAAAATGATCAAGATCCAACAATATCAATGAAAAGTATTCATTATAGCGTTGGTGCATATTGAACATCTCATTGAGCCGATCCATGATGGAATGGCGATTATACAAACCTGTTAATTTGTCTGTGATCACTAACTTTTCCAAACGATCTGCATACGAACCCAATAGATAACCAAAGACTCCAAACGCAAGTAAAGCTGCAAATTCCGCATAGATATAACTTAGAAGAATTGAATTCCCTTTGTTTTGAGCAAACATTGTCAGGAGTACCCATTCTCCTAGTGGCCCTAAAAAACTCAGGCTCAATCCTATAATGAGCCATTTGAATCGTTTCTGCTTCAATGGTTTCATGACCTTCAAACCTGTTCCAGGCTGTTAGTTTGAATTCTTATTAAGGAACGAACCGTTACCGGCAAGTTTTGCAGTCCCTATGATTGGAATGCTAAAGTGCGCTAGAGACAAGCTGACATTAGATTTCCAGGAAAAAACAATAAATGTTAATAATAATACATGCAATACTAACACTCAACTGCACCATAAATCACCATTTGATTCAGAACTTGCCGCTGAAATGAAGTGCCATGATCATGGATTTGGGATTTTTAATGGCGGATTTGGATAAAACAGATATACTTTCCCAACAATTGGGCGGATGTTAGATATGGAATTTGTAACCTCAATAAAGCTATGAAAACAGTTAAAATCGCATTTTTTGATACCAAGCCTTATGACCGGGAATCGTTTGATGTTTTAAACAGGCGCTATGAATTTGACATCAACTATTTCGATTATCACTTGCTGCCCGACAACGTCGTTCTGACGCAAAATGCGGATGTTGTAGTGGTATTTGTAAACGATGTCGTCAATGCGGAGATGATCAAAACCATGGAATCCTATGGCGTTCAATTAATTGCTCTTCGCTGTTCCGGATTCAACAATATCGATATCAAAGCAGCAAAGAACAAAATTCCGGTAGTTCGGGTGCCTGCCTATTCGCCGAACGCCATCGCTGAGTATTGCGTTGCCCTGATGCTCACACTCAATCGAAAGATTCATCGTGCTTACTTCCGTACGCGTGATGCTAACTTTGCTCTGCAGGGATTGATGGGCTTTGACATGCGGGGGAAAACTGCCGGCATTATTGGGACTGGTAAAATCGGAAAAGCCCTTGTACCTATCCTTAAAGGATTTGGTATGCGGGTTCTGGCTTCCGACCCTTATCCCGATACGAAATTTGCCAAAAAGAACCAATTTGACTACACAAATCTGGAAACCCTTTTCAAAACCGCCGATATCGTTTCCCTGAACTGCCCTCTGACCAATGAAACCGAATATCTGATTAATAAAGATACCATTGCCTTGATGAAACAAGGCGTTATGCTGGTTAATACGGGTCGCGGCAAACTGATTCGAACCACTGATTTGATCCAGGGCCTGAAATCAGGGAAAATCGGATCGGCAGCGCTTGATGTATACGAAGAAGAAAGTAGCCACTTTTTCGAAGACCAATCCAATAAAATTCTGACCGATGACATTCTCGCTCGGCTGCTGACCTTTCATAACGTGATTATCACCTCCCACCAGGGATTCTTCACCCGGGAAGCTATGACCAACATCGCTGAAACAACCCTGGAAAACATCAGGGTTTTCTTTGCAGAAAACAAGACTGTCAATGAAGTCATTCTTTGATAAAAGTCTTCCTGTCCAGCCGATGACATTTTCATTGGATATGGACTACCCCTGATCCAGCAGTTTTCGACAACCTCGTGAAACGGTAACCAGAAGAAAATTTGAAGTAAATCAGGTGACAAGCCCGAATTATTTATTAGTGCAAATCAGGTTAAGTCAGGAGTCCTAATTAATGTTTTGTTCTCAATCTCACCGAGATATTTCTGTTTGAAAGCCTTGCAGAATGGTAACCTACAGATGATTTAATAAATAATGTAGTTGAAATATTTAAATTTACTACCTCCATTATTATTTTTCCTGTCCTTTTTATGATGTACTTCGGCTCCATTACCTTCTGTCATTTATGTTTTTGACTGTAATCAGAGTATAGAATTTTCTGATTATAAATGATTCGCAGCCAATTCTATGAATCATATTGAAGAGCTGTTATATAATAAAGCTCCAAAGGAGCGACAGATAGTAGCCAGTGGTGAAAACCACTGGGAGAGAATCAAGTCCGTCAACCAGAGTCCTGTAGGGACGACACAAAAATCTGCCAAATCCAATTCTTGTGCCGTTCCTCCGGAACTCTGGAAAGTGGGCGATTGGTCTACCAGCGGTTAAAACCGCTGGCTACTATCTGCCGCTCCTACAGAGCTTGATACCGGTATGAAGAATGTTTATAACGATAAACCCGGACTTAATAGTTTTCCAGAATGGGATGTCAATCATTTATAATCAGATAGAATTTTGAAAACTTAAAGAGTTTGATCTATAGTGTTGTATTCCGTCGTCTTATGCGGTAAGGGTTTGACAAGAACAG
>JAKSDL010000047.1 GCA_022360105.1 Pseudomonadota bacterium | reverse complement strand
TGGATTGGAAAGTCGGCACGTTTTAAAAACTCTAAAATGTGTATATTAACCTTTGAACCATCAGCCGGTGTGATAGCCTCCGTCGACCGGGAGCGTCACGCCGGTAATGAACGCAGCGGCATCGGAAGCGAGGAACAGAGTGGGGCCGACCAAATCATCAACCGTTCCCCAACGACCGGCTGCGGAGCGATTGGCGATTTTTTCCGCAGCCGAAGGATCTGACCACAAAGCTTTTGTCATATCCGTCTTGTGATAACCAGGCGCAACCGCATTCACGCGTATGCCGTCAGCCCCGTATTTATGGGCCATTGCTCGGGTGAGACCGACGATGCCAGTCTTACTTGCCGTATAGGATGGCACTTTGCTATCGGCGAGATAGCTTAACATGGATGCAATATTAATGATATTGCCCCCGGAAGCCTTCAGAAGAGGGAACGCCTCGCGAGAAAGCCGCATGACGGAATTCAGATTGATATCCATCACCTTCAGGAATGTTTCTTCTTCCCACTCATCATCGGGTCGGGCCACGCCCTGACAATTCACAAGCACTTCCAGTCGGCTGAAACGACTCATGCGGTCTTTGATGGCCTTGCTGTCCTGGACATCAAGTTTTTCAAAGGTAAGGTTGTTCTGCTTATTGGTTGCCCTGGCTGCCTCCAGCCTGTTTTCCGAACTTCCGGTGGCCGTTACTTTGCCACCTGCAGCGGCAAAGCCCTGGGCCAGTGCAAGGCCGATTCCGCTGGTTCCACCGGAAACCAAAACCGTCTTCTCCTGAAACAAATCGGGGTGAAAAACATCGATCATAGCATTCATAGTGTTCCTCTTTTCAGATGAGTCGATCCAGAGCATCTACAACCATAGCCGGGGTTACCGCCATCGGTTCGTTGTGAATGATTTCTCCGGTGCGGCAGGCGCGTTCGGCGACGATCTGCAGTTTCTGAGTCGTCGCCTCACTAATACCCAGGTCAGCAAGTTTGGTGGGGAGTCGGGCATCGTTGCAGAATGAGCGTACTTTCTGGAATTCGGCCTCATCGTTGTGAAGCAGGAGACCGGCAAGCACGCCAATGGCAACTTTCTCGCCATGCAAGTGATGATGAACATCCGGTAGCTCGCAGAGACCATGATGAATCGCATGGGCAGCGGCAACACCTCCGGACTCGAACCCCACGCCGGACATCAGGATATTGGCTTCGATAATGCTTTCCAAGGCCGGTCCCGCCGTGTCTGTATCGCACTCACCCAGAGCTGCGACAGCGTGTTCAAAAATCGTTTTACGACATAAGGCTGCGATTTCAAAAGCCACTGCACTGCCATAGGTGCCCCAGCAATTGATTTTCCCGGCCCGTCGGCAGCTCTCCGCTTCATAATAGGTTGCCAGCGCATCGCCTATGCCGGCTGACAGAAAGCGCGAAGGCGCTCCGGCAACAATTTGGGTGTCGATGAAAACAAGATCGGGATTGCGGTCTAGAAACCGATCGCAATCAACGGTTCCATCGTCGTTGTAAATCACTCCTAGTGCCGAACACGGTGCATCGGAGGAAGCGATGGTCGGAACCACGATACAGCGAGCCTGAAGGTCGGCAGCACAAATCTTGGCGGTGTCCAGTACTTTCCCGCCGCCAATACCCACAACAAGATCGACCTCGGCGTTTCTTCCGGCATTCGTACAGCGCTCGATTTCCTTTTTCGAACACTCTCCGCCGTGTTTGATGATGTTGAAGGAGATCTCTGTTGTGGATTGATCTTCGATCAGGGGGGTAAGACGTTCCACCATGAAATTGTCAACAATGCAAAGAGCCCTGCTCCCTAAGATGGCACATTCATGGCCCAGGTTACCAATCAGATTCCGTCCCTGAATGTAGCGACCGGGGAATCTCGCACCGGTTATCTTTCCTGTTTCGGTTACCAGCATGTATACCCTCCATCGGCAAGAACGATTGAACCCGTCATCAAACTGGCTGCATCGGAAGCCAGAAAAAGAATAACGGAAGCCACCTCGTCCGGTCGTCCCATGCGGCCTTGAGGAGTTCCGCCAATCCAATGCTTCATCAGCTCTTTATCATCATAGACATATTGGTTCATGACCGTTTCGATATAGGTGGGGGCCACCGCATTGACCCGAACGCCCCTGTCAGCCCATTCGGCAGCCAATGATTTTGTCAGTTGATGAACAGCGGCTTTGGAAGCATTGTATTGCGATTGTTCCTGTGGCTTATTGACGATATAGCCCGACATGGAACCGACATTGACGATGCAGCCCCGCCGGGCTTTCAGCATGGACTTGCCAAAGGCGCGACAACACCAGTAAAGACCATTTAAGTTGATGTCTATGACCGAATACCACTCATCGTTGGTCATTTGTTCGGCAGGGATATTTGAGCGGGCAATTCCGGCATTGTTGATCAGAATGTCCACCTGCGGATAACGTTTGGCGATGCTTTCCACTGCTTTGGAATCGGTGACCTCAAGCACATCATGGTGAACGGACAGACCTTTTTGGGAAAGCAGTTCAGCGGATTTCTCCGCCTCTTCCACATCCCGGTCGGTGAGGATGACCTCGGCTCCCGCTTCCGCAAGCGCTTCACAGGTTGCATACCCAATCCCTCTGGCGCCGCCGGTTACAAAGGCTGTACGTCGGTCAAGTTTGAATCGTTCAAGATAGTGTGTGGTCATTGAATGGTTTCCTTTATCGTTGCTGAACTAAGCGTATCCAGATCGTTGTAGAACTGTCGGCTGCTTTCATAGAGTCGGTCAAAAATGGGTTGCATCTGCGCATAGTGTTCCGCCCAGGCAGCATTTGGTTTCACTTCCTTGGAATGGCGGACTAGCCGTTCGGTTGCTGCTATGAGATTAGAAGACTGACCCGTGGCAACACTTGCGAGTGCCGCACACCCCACCAGGCCGCATTCAGGTTCTTCGGGAATCAGAATTCTGCGATTGTAAATCGCCGACTTGATGCGCAACCAGAGATCAGCTTTAGCACCGCCGCCGGATGCGATCAGGACGTCGGGGCGTGTTCCCGTGGCCCTTTCCATAACCTGCAAATGTCGATTGACAGCAAAACCGACGCCTTCAAAGATGGCTCTATGTAGCTGCGGTAAGCCATGTCCTGCTGCGAGCCCGAAAAACTGAGCTCGTGAGTTTCGGTGCGCACCCAGACGTTCTCCTACCAGGTAGGGTAGGAAGAAAAGAGCATCGGACCCGGGATTGGCTTTCTCTGCCTCATTGACGATTTGGGAGTAAGATAGTTCATTATTGTGGAACGTGCGACGAGCCCAACGGGCTGCGTCACCACCGGTTTCAAGCAGAACGAATCCTCCCCAGTTGCCTTCCGGGGTTCCGATGTTGCTGATCTCAAGATCGAGAACCGGCTTTTCGGTAACAAGTGTTATGATGCAGGATGTTCCGGCTACTTCCGATGCCAGTCCGGGTTTGCAGACCCCCGAACCAAGCAGGGCAACGGGATAATCCGCTCCGCCAACAAGAACCGGGGTGCCTTCCGCCAAACCGGTCTGAGCCGACGCTTCTTTGGTTACGGTTCCCAGAATTTCCGAGGGCAGGCGAATGGGCAGCAGGTGCCGCTTTTCGATCCGGAGATGGTTGACAACCTCATCCGACCAGTCTCCTGTTTCCGGGTTCATCAGGAAGGAGCAGGCAGCTTCGGTCCAATCCATTGCACGTTCCCCGGTGAGTCGGAAATTGATGTAGTCCTTGGGCATGAATACTGAAGCGGTTTTTGCCCATGCTTCAGGATCGTTTTTTTTGATCCACTGAAGCTTGAATGCCGGCCAGGCCGGTGTCGGTGGGTTGGCGGTTTTCGGGAGCCAGGCAGCAGAATCCTGTGATGCTTCAAAATCACGAACAAACTCAAGCGAGCGCTTGTCGTTCCACAGGGGGACGGTATCGCGAGTCAGGCAGCCATCATCGTCAATCATTACCGTACCGTGCATCTGACCACAGGCAACCACAGCTTCGATGCTGATATGATTGCTACGAGCCCAGCTGGTAGTGGATTTCAGTGATACACGCGCAGCAGTCCACCAATCTTCCGGCCGTTGCTCCGACCATCCGTAGGCAGGGACAATCTGATCATATTCCCTGGCAGCGACGTTTTTGATCTGTCCTTTTCCGTTAACGATTGCGACCCGTGTGGAACCTGTTCCCACATCGATAGCTAGTGTACATTTTTCCATAAGTTAGCGCCGACGAAAAATCTGGTTACCATGTTGCAGTAAGACGGCAGCCACGATGATAACGCCCAGATAGACCTGTTGATGATATCCGGGTACTCCGGCAAGATTCATAATGTTACCGATAACGCCAAGAATCATGACCCCGATAAAGGTTGTGACAATACCACCACGTCCTCCCATCAGGCTTGCTCCGCCAATCACAACAGCAGCGATCACGTCCAGTTCCGCAGCTAAACCCACGCCGGGAGAGCCCACTCCCGAACGGGATGTAATGAGTATACCGGCCACCGCAGACAGCGCACCCGAAATGACATAGACGGCAAGCACGTAGCGGGGAACGGAAATGCCGGAGAGGCGAACGGCTTCTTCATTTGATCCGATCGCTTTAACAAGCCGTCCGAATTTGGAATAGTTGAGAATGATATAGGCCAAGGCAAAAGACCAATCATTAACAAGGCAGGATTAGGAATTCCAAAATTATAGCTTGTGCCAAACGACTGGAGGGATGCTCCGCGCTCTCCCAGCATGATAGGTCTGCCGTTGGAAAAAATAAGGGCAAATCCGCGTGCAGCCGTCATCATGGCCAGGGTGATAACAAAGGCCGGAAGTCTGAAATAGGCAACCAGGAATCCGGAAATAGCACCGCAAAATGCGCCAATGCCCACTGTCATCATAATCGATGCGCCCACAGAGTATGATTGGACCAGAATGGCTGCGCATACCGCACCCAGTGCTGCGATCGAACCGACAGAGAGATCGATGCCTCTGGTCAGGATAACGAGAAGCATCCCGATAGCCATCACCCCGACACCGGACATCTGGCGTAACACATTCATGATGTTGCCTGTGCTGAGAAACACATCAGAGTAGAACGAAGCTATAAAAATCAATATTAGAAACATAAAGGCTGTCCCGAACTGACGAAACAGTTTCCCAAATAAATGTGTTTTTGCACCGGCCCGAGTCTTTTGCGCCTGACCGGCTTCCGGCGTTTTTTGGGGGTTTGTTGTCGGCACGGTTGTTTTACTCGCTGCTGACATGGTTCTCCTGTTCATTGATTGTTTTCCATTGCCGTTGAAGCCGAACGGGTAATGGACAGCGTCAACAGATTTTCTTCCGAATAGTTCTCCGGCATCAGCTCACCCCGCAATTCCCCTTCTCCCATCACGAGGACGCGGTCGCACAATCCGAACAGTTCCACATGTTCGGAGGAGATAACCAGGACCGCTTTTCCTTCTGAAGCGAGCCGGTGAATCAACGAGTAGATTTCGGTTTTGGCTCCGACGTCAACGCCACGAGTCGGTTCATCCAGAATAATGATATCACCGCCATTGTGGAACCACTTGGCCAGAACAACCTTCTGCTGGTTACCACCCGACAGGCTGCTGACGGGATCGGATAGTGAAGCGAGTTTTATCTTCAAGGTTTCGATTAACTTGTTAACCACGCTCCATTCCCGCGACCGGCGAAAAAAGCCGAACCGTGTCACCGGTGCGGGATCGACCATGGTAATGTTTTTAAAGATTTCCAGATCGATCACAACGCCCTGTCCTTTGCGGTCCTCCGGCACCAGGCCGATACCGTTCCTGACGCCGTGTTTTGAAGATCGTGGGTTGTATGGCTTGCCATTGACGGTCATTCGTCCGGAAGTCACCGGGTCGGCACCGAATATCGCCCTTGCGACTTCCGTGCGGCCGGACCCTACCAGTCCGCCCAGACCGACCACTTCGCCTCTGCGCAAGGAGAAGGAAACGTTTTTCACACCATTGGGTAAAGTGAGCCCTTCCACGTTCAGCACTTCTTCGGTGATTTTTTTCTGCGTCCTTTCTCCAAAAAGCTTCGAAAGCGGCCTCCCGACCATGAGTCGGATTAAACCATCTACCTCAATAGTGTCAGGAAACACCGTATCCACTTTCTTTCCGTTTTTAAGAACGGTAATACGATCCGAAATCGAGAAGATTTCATCCAGCCGGTGTGAGATATAGGCAATACCCACACCTTCAGTTCGCAGGCCTTTGATGATCTTCAGCAGTCGTTGCGCGTCTCCCGTGGTTAGCATGGCAGTCGGTTCATCAAAGATGATCACTTTCGCGTTTCTGGAAAGCGCCTTCGCAATTTCAACCACCTGCTGGTGAGCAACCGTAAGGTCTGAAACAATAGCCTCCGGGGGGATGCTGAATCCAAGTTGATCGATGAGCGCCCCCGCTTTGGCTCGTAATTTTCTCCAATTAATTCCCGGCGGGAGCTGACCCAGGAAGATGTTTTCGGCGACCGATAAATCCGGAGCCAGGGCCATTTCCTGGTGAATGATGGAAACACCTCTCTTAATCGCATCATAAGGTCCGGACAACTTGACTTTTTTGCCTGAAATTTCGATGGTTCCCGTATCAGGTTCCAATTCGCCACCCAGCGTCCGCATCAGGGTGGATTTTCCCGCACCGTTTTCGCCCACCAGCGCGTGGACTTCTCCTGCCTTGATATCAAAACTGACGTCGGTTAAGGCATGTATTCCCGCAAAGTGTTTGGTGATGTTTGATAGACTAACGAGCTTTGTCATTTTTTTTCCAAAAGCATCTTTTCCTGGTTTTACTGACATCATATCAAGAGATCCTGACCGAATCAAACGTGACGAAATTGAGGACGTGCCCGGCTCTCAATCCCTTCAAATTTGATTCCCGAAGTTCGATGTGCCATCACGCCGAAACGGATTCGGCGTGATGTACAACCGGAAGACCGTGTTTGCCCGCCGTTAACCGGACTCCTGTTTCACGCTGTAACCATTGCCTGTTCAGGTCCGGAAAGACGGATGATCCACGGCCATTTGCGGTGGGAGTGCTTAGCAGCTCTCACGGCTAGAACAAAGAATTCGCGTCATAAAACTGATCGACATTTTCCTTTGTAATAGCAGCAGGCTTTGTGTAGTAAAGCCTTTTAAAATTTTTCGGAAGTCGACCATTTAGCGCCTGGATTCCGATATCTACCGCCTTTTTCGCTATCTCATTCGGGTTGTTCAACCCCGTCACCCCGTACTCACCTTTTCGGATCAGGTCATAAGCTTCCTTCTGGCCATCAGCAGCTGCTACCAGCAGGATACCCTTCAGGCGACCCGCTGCTTTGAGAGCTTCACGGGCACCCAGCACCATCGAATCATTTTCGCCCAGCACCACATTAATGTCGGGGTGAGCCGTCAAAAGATCTTCCATGGCAGTCATTCCTCCCGCCGTTGACCAACCGCCCCAGCCCTGGCCAAGTACCTTGACATCCGCATTTCCGTAATTGGTGAGCATTGAGTCGACTAAACCGCGAAGCACACCGAGACGACGGTCACGTCCCACAGGATTTCCCTGGTCGCCGGAAAGGAGTGCAATGCGGGCAGGAGCTCCATCCAGTTTCTTTGCCAGCCAATCCCCAACCAATGCACCATTGGCAGAATTGGACGACTGAACCAGTGTGATGTAATTCGCTTTTGGATCGACGGTTGAATCGATGGCAATAACGTGAATACCTTTGGCCGCCGCCGCATTGATAGCAGGTACCAATCCCTGGGGATCACGTGCATTAACAATCAGAATATTGATGCGAGCGGTGACCATATCCTCAATGTCACCAATCTGTTTAACCAGATCATTGCCGGCATCGGCCGATCGAACCTTGCACCCGGCAGCCTTGGCAGTTGCACGTGCGGTTGCATTCTGTGCAGCGAAGTATGGAGCGCCAAGCGTATACATGGAAATACCAACACTACATTTTGCTTTTGCCGTTGCAGAACCAGCAAACAAAACGATTGAAGCAGCAAAAACCATCGCTGAACCAAGCAGAGACTTGAGTTTCATAGAGCTTTTCTCCCTTTTTAATCTTGATTTAAACACTGTTATGTCACCCATCAGTGTTTGTGAACTTAATATCATAATAAGTAATTAAACTACTGAATAGTTCTTGTCAATCCACATTTTTTTAAAAAAAAGCACAAAATGTGGATTGCAAGTCGTAAAAAAAGTGTGTATTCCTAACTAAAAAGTAGTAAAATTACATTTTCTTATACAGGAGAACCCCCATGGAACTTGCAGAACCTCGCCGATGTGATGTTGACGTTCGATCCGGAGTGCTCGGTAATGCCGATCATCACTATCAAAAATCACTTAAGGACCTGACCGGTCTTTATTCTGATGAACAGGCTTTTAAAGAGCTGGTTGCCGTTAGAGGTAACGATATTGTTTACGAGGTGACATCCTATCATCCGGGTTCCAAAACAAGTGACTTGATTCTGGGGATAACGCGACTTTCACCGGGTAAGGTTGCCAATGAGTATTTCATGACTCGCGGGCATATCCATGCTATTGGAGATCGTCCCGAAATATACTACGGGCAATCGGGCAAGGGATTAATGTTGATGGAATCGCCGGATGGAAAGATGCGCATCTGTGAAGTAAATGAGCAAAGCATCTGCTACGTGCCGCCCTTTTGGATTCATCGCTCGGTCAATGTGGGGGCGGTGGATTTGGTTATGATGTTCACCTATCCGGCAGACTCGGGCCAGGATTACGGAATCATTGATCGTTCCGGCGGGATGCGTTCACGAATTGTCGATGATGGCGCAGGCGGCTGGACAGAATCGGAAAATCCGAACTGGAAACCGCGTTCCATGGCCGAGATTGAGGAAATATTGCAAACAACCGGAGCAGTCACATGAACAAAGACATCTTTGAGGAGGTTAGCCGGATTGGGGTGATTCCGGTGATTGCTATTTCATCAGTCGACCATGCTCTGCCCCTGGCAGATGCATTGCTTGAGGGCGGACTGACCATAATTGAAGTGACTTTCAGAACGGAAGCTGCGGTCGATGTCCTGGCATGCTTAAGAGATAAACGACCGGAACTTCTGATTGGCGCCGGAACCCTTCTCACAGGGGAAACGGTTCAACAGGCTCTGGATGCGGGTGCAAGATTCGGTTTGGCTCCAGGTTACGATCCGACCGTCGTCCGGGCCGCCGAAAAAGCATCTCTACCGTTTGCTCCGGGTGTGATGACACCCTCTGATATTGCGCTGGCAGTAAACGCCGGATGCCGGTTGATGAAGTTCTTTCCTGCCATACCCGCCGGTGGGTTGCAGATGTTGAAAAACATAACGGCGCCGTTTTCTCATCTTGGTTTGAAATTCATTCCGACGGGCGGGGTGAAGCAGGATTCCATGGCCGAGTGGTTGACGCATCCCGACATTGCCGCTGTTGGAGGGACATGGATCGCTTCCCGTGATGATATGGATAACGGAGATTGGAAAGGTATTACATTAAAAGCAAAAACAGCAGTCAAAAAAGTCAAGGAGATTCGCGGATGACAAACTATACGCCGGCCAAAATGCCGACACTCTATTTCATTGGTGTTACCACGGGAGCTTCCTCTATTATGAAAGTGTTTCCCGCCTGGGCCAACTATCTTGGTCTGGAGAATGCACAAATCAAGGGCTTTGATTTCCCCTTGCATGCCGACCCCGAATCCTACAGGGAGGCCGTTGCGTTTATTCGTGACGATCCGATGTCTCTCGGCGCTCTGGTCACGACCCACAAGATTGATCTCTTTAATGCCTGCAAGGATATGTTTGACATTATTGATCCTTTTGCTGCGCTGATGGGAGAGGTCAGCTGTATCTCAAAAAGCGAGGGAAACCTCGTTTGCCATGCCAAGGACCCGATTTCATCAGGATTGTCCATTGATGGATTTCTGAGCGACAATTATTTTGCCCAAACCAGGGGCGATCTTTTCGCAATGGGAGCCGGAGGCTCCACCATAGCGCTGACCTGGCATTTGATGAGGAAAGAGCGTGGTGAGAATGTTCCCTCACGCATTGTGGTTTCGAACAGATCCCGACCCAGGCTGGATGAGATTCAGCGCATTCACGGCCAGATTCCGACAAATGTGCCGCTTGATTATATCCTGGCTCCGGATTCTTCAGTCAACGATGCGGTTTTACCGGATTTGAAACCGAACTCCCTGGTGATTAACGCAACCGGACTGGGAAAAGACGCACCGGGTTCACCGTTAACCGATGCTGCCGTGTTTCCTGAACAGGCGATCGCCTGGGATCTGAACTATCGGGGAGACTTGCTTTTTCTTGACCAGGCAAGGGCACAGGAGCAAAAACGAGGCTTGAAAATTGTTGATGGCTGGACATATTTTATCTATGGCTGGACCCAGGTGATCGCAGAGGTGTTTCATATAGAAATTGATCCGGGGGAGGCCAATATGCAAACCCTGACGGAAATAGCAGTTGAAACCGCAAGGAGTAAATGACATGGCCCGCATCCTGATTACACCTCGCTCGTTAACATCAGCACAACCGCCGGAATTGGCTCCGCTTCAGGATGCCGGCTACGAACTGGTATTTACGACTCCGGGCAAAACCCCGGATGAAGCCGAGCTCATCAGCGTTGTTCCGGGCTGTGTTGGCTGGCTTGCCGGGGTTGAACCGGTTTCCGAGTCGGTCATTGAGGCGGCTGAGGATCTGAAAGTGATCAGTCGTAACGGAACCGGTGTTGACAACCTGCCTGGCAAGGCGATTGCAGATCGGGGAATTACCGTTTTAAGGGCGCTTGGCGCCAACGCCAGTGGCGTCACTGAATTGACAATCGGACTCATCATAGCCCATCTGCGCCACCTGGTGAAAACGGTGAGTGGAGTGAATAAAGGCGGATGGACGCGCATTCGGGGAAAGGAGATTGCAGGTAGCCGTGTTGGCGTTATCGGTATGGGTGCGGTTGGTCGACGCGTCGCTGTTGCCCTTTCTGCCCTGGGAGCGAAGATCATTGCTTACGATCCCCTGGAACCGAAAATCGCAGGTTTTGAAGTCGATTATCTTCCAATCGAGCAACTCTTCGCAACGGCAAATATTATCACCCTGCATTGTCCAATGCCGGCCGACGGTCGACCGCTGATCAATGAAACCACTATCAAGTCAATGGTTGATGGCGTTTTGATTGTCAACACCGCTCGTGCTGCTCTGGTTGATGATACGGCCATCGTTCAAGCCCTGGAAACCGAAAAGGTAAGCGGGTATGCCACGGATGTATTCTCCGAGGAACCGCCTGCGGATCTGACCGTATGCGGTCATGAAAAAGTGATCGGGACCAGTCATATCGGTGGTTTTACCGACCGCTGTGTATCCAGGGCCACCGAGATAGCTGTCAGTCAACTGCTTACTGCCCTCAAAGGATAAGAAGATGGCCTTCAGAGAACTTTTCTCTCCGGTTTCGCTGGAGGAGCGGCTTGCCGAACCGCCCGGCGAGAGGTGTGCGGTGTATTGGTTGGGGCAGGCCGGGTTTGTCATTGATGGCAAGGGTTGCCGTGTCGTGATTGATCCTTACCTGTCCGACAGTCTTGCTGCAAAGTATAAAGGGACCCGATTTCCCCATCTACGAATGATGCCGGTTCCGATTGAGCCGGGCAGAATAAGGCATGTCGATGCCGTTCTGGCAACACATGCTCATACCGATCATTTGGACCCGGGAACATTGCCTTCACTGCTGGCAAGCAACAGGGAGGCGGTGTTATTGGTACCCCGATCGGCGGAACAGGTCGCCGGGGATCGGGGCCATGTCTTTGCTCCGCGCCTCAGAACCATTGATGCCGGTGAAACCGTCCGTTTGAATCGGAGCCTGAAGATTGTGGCCACACGTGCAGCACACGAAGAGCTGGAGCAGGATCAAAACGGTTTTTTCAAGTGCCTCGGTTTGGCAATCCAACTGGGTGAGACCACGGTTTTTCATTCGGGAGACACCATACCTTATCAGGGACAATCCGAAGAAATAGCCGGTCTACAGGCGGATTTGGCCCTGTTTCCGGTGAACGGCAGAGATGAAGTTCGCAGATCCAATGGCGTACCTGGGAATATGACGATAAAGGAAGCCGCTGATCTGGCGCAAAAAAGCGGGATTCCGGTTGTAATTGCGCATCATTTTGATATGTTTGAATTCAACACAGTTAAAAAAGAAGATATTGTCAAAACCGCAAGAGAATACAACGACATCAGGCTGCTGACCGCCAAAATCGGTGTCGAGTATGCGCTGTCATAGCGAACTAGTTGATAACATTTGGAGACGTAATGGGAATCAATCATTCCGGTTTACAGAAAACCCCTAACATCATCGAGGTCATTCGTTCGCTTTATGGCAAGCTGAGAAAGTCCGATCGCAAAGTCGCAAACGCTGTGATTGCAGATCCGGAAAAGATCATGAATTCCACCATCGGCAAAACAGCCGAAATAGCCGAAGTCAGCCAACCAACAGTGATTCGATTCTGCACAGCCATCGGTTGTGAAGGTTTTCAGGATCTCAAAATCAGGCTCGCACAAAGTCTTGCTTTAGGAGCTGCTACGCATTCCGCCATTTCCGATGATGACTCCCCATCGGACGTTACGGCCAAGATTTTTGCCTACACGATGACATCGCTGGATTGGGCCAAAAACCATCTTGATTTGGTCGAAATAGAACGGGCGGTTGATATTATTCTGGGTGCTGCCAGCTTGAAATTCTTTGGTTTCGGAGCATCTGCCATAGTTGCGCTGGATATGCAGCAAAAGTTCCCGCTTTTTGGCATTCCCTGCAATGCCACCCTGGACAGTCATCAGCAGTTCATGTCCGCTTCCATGATGAGGCCTGACGATGTTGCCGTTGTCATTTCGAATACCGGGAGGACCAACTCGATCATCGATATAGCACGGATTGCACGCGAGCAGGGGGCAAGAGTCATTGGCATCACAGGATCAAAGGCGAATCCTTTGGCAGACTACTGCGATGTGGTGATCAATGTGGAAACGCCGGACAATACGGACGTATTTACGCCAACCACATCCCGCATAGCTGCCCTGGTAGCGGGAGATATCATGTCAACGCTGGTGGTGCGAGGTTTGGGAGTTGCTCATAACGAACGATTAACACGGATGAAACGCCAGTTGAAACAAAAACGTCAGTCGGATTCACTCTAAATCGCAGCTATTCAACAGCCTGTTTCGACCGGAACAGCCACATCAACTAAAGTCCTTTGAAAAGGTAAACATCCTTGAACCCGGCATTCCGCATTAACCTGTCACTTCCTTCAAGACTGCCGGACAACGAATTCCACAAATCTTACGTCAAGCACAGATTGTAGCTTCGTTCCAGTAATCATTTAGCTACTCAAAATACTGTGAAATTTGTGAGCTAAAATAGTAAACAGTTCTCTGCTGAAAAATGGGATGTGGATCGCTTTAGAAATATTCCTGCCGATTCTCCTCATTCGATTGACGTTTTGCCAGATAATTTTTGAAAGCCTCTTTGCCCTCTTTTTGCCAAAACTCACGATAATGCTTTTTTAGGTCATCGGGAATTTGCAGGGTATCATCATCTTCTGAGATGGGGGATTCTTCATGAAAACGATCATGCATCTTTCGTAACCAGGCTTCTCGTTTTTCATTTTTATAATGACCGGAATAGGAATAACGGCTTTTGTGACCGTTACGGTGAAACCCGCCAAATACCAATCGGGCTAGTACGACAATACCGACGGCCTGCCAATAGCCGGGTGTTGCGGTCCCGAAAAGTGGAGCCAGCGTCACACTCCATAGCCATTTAACCAGTACACCAAAAATCAGGGCAAATATAACTGCCATGATGACGCCCAGAAGGGTCCATTTTAATACTCTCAGAACAGCAAAAAGATGTCGCTTTCGGGTTTCATTAGCTGATGTCATTTGTCACTCCTTGTCGATTCATAAATAAAGTTTTTTAAGTTCATCGTTTAAAACTGCGTAGCGATAGCCATTAGCTTTTTGATGGCTCTTGCTTTTTTGGAAAGTAAGGTATTGATTGAAACGTTCCAGGATTCGGCCAACTCTTTAAATGAGAATCCCTCAAGTTCTGTTGCTATAACCAGGGCACGTTCTTCTTCATTCAGATGACTCAGCAATTCATATAATTCATCACTGGTTTCTCTGGATTGCAGCTCGGTTTTCCGGCGATGTTCATCCAACCTGAGCACATCTGCCAGCGTTGCAACGTCTCTGTTTTTTAAAGGTTGATCCATGGAAATGGTCTCTTTTTGTTTTCTAAACAGACTGGCAACTTCGTTTTGCAAAGAGCGATAAACATAAGCCGAAAGGTTTTCAATCGGAGCGCCGACATCGGCGCGTTTGAACAGGTTTTCAGCCACCGACTGGACGATGTCTTCAGCCTCCATATCAGCTGCGGAATCCACTTTACGCCGAACGTAATTCACCAGTTTTTGGTATTCCGATATTAAAAACTCAGTGATTCGGTTTCGCTGTTTTTTCTCACTCATGCCAATTTGATGTCGACTGCCAAGATCTGGAAGTTAGTGAATCAAACGAGATAAAATTTCATCTGCAGATAATAGTTGAGACGCGTTTTTCAGTAATTTATTGCAGGATAGGTATTTTTACCAAAAGTAAATTCGAATCCGTTCAACCCACAGTAGATAAAATCAACCCTATTTAGGTAGTGCCAGAACGGAAATTCGCTGAACCCTTATCCAGTCTCGTGCCGGATGCCGGAAATTAACTTGAAGATGAACGTGCTGGCAGCCGTCAGCTTTCAGCGTTCAGCTTAAAACATTACAATTACAGGGAAAAACCGGCTGAGAGCTGATCGCTGACTGTTGAAAGTACTAAACTTCGAAGTACCAGACTGCTTTTAAAGCTTTTATTGGTATCGGTTACATTGGTTTTCGTTCAGGCATTAGTTAGAAAATTGCTTGCATGATAACGTTTATGGGCTTTTATCCGGTGTTTGCAACCCATGATGAGAAACTCCTTCAGAAGAACATTAGAATAGCAGCAGACTACGGATGGTCTCAATCCCAGTATCAGTTTGGATTGCTGTTTGCCGTGTTCAGTGTTTGCAAAGGCAATTGGTGAAGCCGGAGAGACGATCAGGGTTTATCTGCCTGATGGTCGAAACTGTTAGCCATATGTTGCTCACCGGGTTGGGTTGAATCCCGGTATTGTGAAGTTTTTGTTAAGGGCTTTGAAGTCAATTGAAGTCAAATAAAGAGTGGTTGTAGCATTGAGAGGTTGCTTTTACAAAACTTATACATAATCCGTAAAACCTCTGGATTCGGTTGACAATCTTATTTTTTTTCATAAGAGTAATATCATTTGAACCAATAATTTTACTAATGAGAAAAAATGGTCTGGAAACTGCTGCGCACCTTTTACCAACCTTATAAATATCTGATCTTTATTCCTTTACTTGGAATTTTCACCTTCAGTCTTGGTTTTATGGCTGTGTTTCTTTCGTTTGTTTTTGGTGAAAAGATTGGCTCCGTGTGTGGCGTTATCTGGGCAAGGTTGCTGGCCTGGAGCACCCCAATGGTACTGAAGGTGATCGGAAGGGAGAATATCGATAAAAAGCAGTCTTACGTTGTGGTTTCCAATCATCAAAGCCAATATGACATTCTGGCATTGTACGGCTGGCTGGGGGTCGATTTCAAGTGGGTCATGAAAATGGAATTGAGAAAGGTGCCTGTGTTGGGATTGGCATGTGAAAAACTCGGGCATATTTATATTGACCGTTCCAACACCCAGGCTGCCCTGGAATCGATTAACAATGCGAAAAAGAAAATCAACGGCGGTACCTCCGTTCTGTTCTTTCCCGAGGGATCCCGCAGCAGGGACGGGAAACTGACCAGATTCAAAAAAGGTGCTTTTAAAATGGCACTGGATCTTGATGTACCAATCCTGCCTGTGACCATTAATCGAACGAAGGATATCCTACCTTCCGATACCATGGATCTGTTCCCGGGAAAAGCCAGCATGACCATTCATCCGTCAATCAGTATCGACGGCTATACAGAAGCGAATGTCGGTGAGCTGGTGGAGCAGGTTAAATCTGTAATCGCTTCCGGAATTGAATCTTAAAACCCTACCTGAAAGTTAATCGGATCATTTTGACGAAAGCTTCGCTTTCAGTTTAATGAACAATCAAACAAGCAACGATTCAAAAGATCATAGCTGCAGCTGAATCTTGTGGGTGGTCTTTCGTGTATTCCTATCGCTTTGAACAATTGTTGCACAAGCTGGTAATCGATAGCCAATAACCGGAATAAAAACTTGTGCTTGCAGACCGGGCAAAGCCACACCGAGCCCGGAAGTGTGTGAACTATGAAGGGAATAATCCGGGTAAAGCAGATTTGATTCTATCGTGGTAGGATCTGCCAACGGGAATCATGGCTATTTCACCTTTTGAGTCTTGAACAAGAAGTTTGAATTCGTTGTTCTTCTGCTTATTTACCGAGAGAATTCGTTTGGGATTGACAAGATAGGAGCGATGAACCCTCAACAGGTCTCTTTCCTTGAAATAATCTTCCAGGGCTTGGATGGTGACCCGCATTTTATAGGCTTTGTCTTTCAAATGATTTGAAAAGACTTTGCAGTAGGGGGAGTCGGATTTCACATAGATAATGTTGAGAAGGTCCCGCTTTATTCGATAGAGAATATCCAGCAATTTTTCTTCAGGTACCGTGTCCCCGCCGGATTTTAATTCCTCCTCGTATTTAAGCCTCAGAAAAACTTTGATTTTGGCGACTACCTCATCGTTGTCAAAGGGCTTGGTGATATAGTCGTCACCGCCAACCCTGTAGCCTTTGAGTTTTTCGGACATCTGCACACGAGCAGAAAGAAAAAGAATCTTAATTTTGGAAAGCTCTTTATGATCACGGATTGTCTTACAGACCTGGTAGCCGTCTATACCAGGCATCATGACATCCAATAGGATCAGGTCCGGTTTGAAGTCTTCAGCTTTTTTTAGTCCCTCTTCACCATTCTCAGCTATATCCAAATCATAATCTTTGCCTAATAATTCGGTGAGGTAGGCGAGATTAGTGGTATCGTCATCAATCACCAATACCTTGCTTTCCTTTTCCATAAATCACGGTCTCAAAGTCTAGATTGCCGAATAGCGATGCCCTGCTATTCCAACCTAAAAGGTATAGTCGTAAGATTGATTCCCTAAGAAATCATAAACTTGCTGTGAGGGAAGGCTGCATGCTACTGAATAGCGGTATCTCAGTAACGCCTTGTTTACTAAATACATATTTGGAATCGAGTTGTAAAGCGCACACCCCTGAATTGATGAAAAAATCCTGTAAAAACAAATAGGTTGCCGGTCGATTTCCCGGCAAATTTGAGCCTATTTCCTTACTACTTTTTGGGGTTTCAGCATGTTTTCGGGAGAAAGTATTTTGTTAAGTTTGGATTTTGAAAGCAGTTTCTGTTCAAGAACAAGTTCATAGACCCCTTTGTTGGTTTCCATGGCTTCTTTGGCCAAACGAGTGGAGGTTTCATATCCAAGAATCGGATTCAAGGCAGTCACAATACCGATGCTGTTTAATACCATCTCTTTGCAGTGGTCGGTGTTGGCGGTAATTCCCTTGATACATTTATCGGTCAGAACCATCAGCCCGTTTTTCATCATTTCAATGGATTCAAACAGACTTTGGACAATGACGGGTTCCATCACGTTCAGCTCTAACTGACCTGCCTCTGCTGCCAAGGATACTGTCAGATCATTGCCGATCACCTTAAAAGCAATCTGATTCACGACCTCGGGGATGACCGGGTTTACCTTTCCCGGCATGATGGACGAACCTGGCTGCATTTTAGGCAGGTTAATTTCATTGAGACCTGCTCTTGGTCCCGAGGAAAGCAGCCTTAAATCGTTACAAATTTTGGAAAGTTTGATGGCCAGACGCTTAATGGCTGAAGAATACATCACAAACGAGCCGGTGTCCTGTGTAGCTTCGATCAAGTCTTTGGCCAGTTTGATGTTCAAACCGGTTATATCTCGCAAGTGTTTTACAACGGCCTTGCTATAACCGGGATCTGCATTGATACCTGTTCCAATCGCTGTGGCGCCCATGTTTACTTCCAGGAACAGATTGGCATTTTCCTCCAGACGCATCACTTCCTCTTCCAAAGTTGTGGCGTACGCTTCGAAAGTCTGGCCCAGGGTCATGGGGACTGCATCCTGCAGCTGTGTCCGCCCCATTTTGATGATCTTGGCAAACTCTTTGGCTTTTTTACGAAATGACTTGATGGAATCCGATAACACCTTAACCAGTGATGTGTTCGCATTGAACAAGGCAATCTTAACCGATGTGGGGTAGGTATCGTTGGTGGATTGAGACAGATTCACGTGGTTGTTGGGGTGGCAATATTCGTATTCTCCTCGTTCATGGCCCATGATTTCCAGGGCACGATTGGCAATCACTTCGTTAGCATTCATATTGGTAGAGGTACCTGCTCCCCCCTGGATCATATCAACGGTAAAATGCTCGTGAAGCCGTTTGTTCTTGATTTCTGTGCATGCTCTTTCTATGGCGTCCTTGATTGATTTATCTAAAATACCAAGCTCATGATTGGCATAGGCAGCAGCCGTTTTTACACTGGCGAATGCCTCTATCAGGACCGGGAAAAAATTCAGAGTGATACCACTAATGTTAAAATTCTCCAAGGCACGCAATGTTTGGATACCATAGTAATATTCATGAGGGATATCCCTGTCTCCCAACAGATCATGTTCGGTTCTTGTTCTTCCGGACTCGAACTGAACAGGAATACTTAACACCCTGGTATTGGCCTGTCGCATTCTTCGGGAAATTGCCTTGGCAATATAGGAATAGACATTCATGGCAATCGGTCCGCTTTTTTCAAACACCTCTTTTAAATCTTCCCTGGTAATATAAAAAACAGAGGTCTTTTTTTCAGCCCTGCCGGAGGTGGAATGGGGGGAATCATCAATAATAGTGCCTTCACCCAGAAAATCGTACTGACCGAAGTAAGAAATAATGTTTTCTTTGCCAAAAGGCGTTTTTTTAAATAAGACAACTTTGCCCGATCGAATAATGATCATCTCCTCACGAGGGTTATTCTCACTGAAGAGCATGTGTCCTTTTTGATAACTTCTCTTTCCTAGCTTTTCTGCAACAATCGCCACAGAAGATTCGTCCAAGCCTTTAAATAATTCGACCTGTTGTAAAAAATCTATTGGAGTAGAGTTCGCCATGTAGTCCCCCTGATGTGGTTCCTGCCAATAATTGGTGACTTAAAAAAAACACACGAAAATCTTAAGGTCTTTAAGGTTATGAGCAGATTTGCACTATAAAGGTTGATGCGCTCAGCTATCAGCCGTCAGCAGATAAGTGCTTTGTTTTCTATTTTTCTGGCTGAATGCTGATAGCATTCAATTCTAGCAAAAAAACGTTTAAATACACCAAACTGTTAAAGGATTTTCGTGCTTTTCTTAGAGATACAAAATAGTAATAATTATTCCACAGGTATCAGTAAGTCATTGAGGATTCAAGGAAAAACAGACAATCCGGAATTACAAAGGGAATAGATTGGATTAAGCTGGTGAATAGTTTTGACGGAAAAAGGAGAAACTTACAAAGGAGGGGACGGGTTTGAGGGAGGTTTCAAACCCGTGTATAGCGGCTTTACTGATTAGGCATCAAATTTGGCATCGGTTGCAGCGTCATCCTCGGCTGTGACTAATTCTGCCTCCTGAGCAGGTTCAACAACAGCCACCGCGTCTTCAGCCGGAGCTTCTTCCTTTTTCTCTTCTTCAACCGGGGCAGGTACTTCTGCTTTCGGTTTCCACAACGGCAATCCCATTATGATTCTTACCAGGTACTCCTTTTGTGAGTAATGGTACCCTTCTTTTTCATTTTTCAGGGTACCGATTTGAAAGATCTTCATCTCCGGGCTACCGATTCTGTTGATGGTGGTCAAGGCTTTCTGCCTGTTGGCGGGATTGAAGTTTGGCTTATCTTGTTCACTATCGATTAGTTGTTGAATAAAAGCATCGTTTTCACTGGTCTGCTGATTCCCGTAACCTGATTGGGGAATGCTGCTTTCTGCTGGCGCTTCAGACCTGGTTGGTCTTTCCCGAACGGGTGCCTCATCGTTTGCTTCAACCGGGGCGTCTCCCCTTGCAGCAGCAGGTCTGGTTTTTAACTTAGTGCCTGGTTTGGCAGGTCTTCGCTTTAGCCCGGGCTTACCGGCCAATCCTGCACCTGGTCTGACTCTACCAGCAGCTGCCTGTGAAGCTTCGGAACTTGTCTTTCCTTCGCTGATTCCGCGTTCTTTGTCTTCTCTGTACCTTCTGGCTTCCTGAGGTGTTAACAGACGCTGTTTGATAATCGGCTCATCGCCGAAAAAACCTGCAACATATTCGCGAATCAGTTTTCCTCTTTTTTCAACAATTCCTAATAATTGACCTGTTTTCAGTTCGCCTTTTTCCATGGTTTGTTACCCTCCCCGTATATTGTATTGTATATCAACTGCTTTTGTATGTTCTCAATGATAGGTGTTACGGTGAAGCCAAGCAGTTTTGGGTTCGAGAATAGTAGAAATCCGATGACATCAGAATTATGCCATCACCCTATCCTATTTTAAGTAAATACGCAAAAGCAGTTTTAATAGAAGCAGTTCAGCCCTAAAACATTAAAATTAATGACTCAAGTTTCGCCCCCTTGTTTTATTCTATCAGTGGCTCCGCAGTTCACTGAGGACGATGACTTTTAGCTTTGAACTGAGCACCTTCGGTCCGTTTACATTAATGTTCAAAATAATGGAGCGCAGCGAGTCGTATCAAAGCTAGCAGCTGATCGCTAATAGCCAAATGCTTTTAACTGAACAGCTGATGGTGGTTTTACACCATATAAATCATCTTCTGCAAAAACAGGTGCGAAACTTGAGTTAATGACTATTTGTTCCATCGATACAACTTCAAATCCACTTTACCCTTTTTATTGAATATAACTCCTTCGGTTTCCAGTACCTGGCGTTGTATTAAATGTCCCCTGCCGTCGACTCTTGGACTTACCTCTCCCTTTGCGTTAATAACACGCTGCCAGGGTACGCCGGAATCAAATGGAAGTGCCGCCATGGCATAGCCTACATTTCTGGCAGAACAACCACCGGCTAATTTGGCTACCTGTCCGTAGGTCATGACTCTTCCGAAAGGAATGCTCCGAACAACATCGTAAATTCTCTGGTACATGCTCTTGGTCTTATTTGAAGCTGTCATGGCTTAAAACCTCTTCCATCGATCAACTATGAACGAATTCCAGCTGAATTCAGTGGCTATCTTCTGCAGGTCCTCTCCCACTGGGGCAGATATAGACACTGCCTTTGAATGTACGGGATGTTTGAATTTCAGTTCAACAGAACTGAGCAGCAGCCCGCGGCAGATAAATCGTTGTCTGAAAAATCGATTGTGTTTGCTATCCCCATAGGTGGTATCTCCAATAACTGGATGGCTGATATGATGCAGGTGTCTTCTTAATTGATGACGCCTGCCCGTTTCCGGTTGCAATTCGACAAGGCTGTATCTGGAGGTGGGATATTTGCTGACGGGTTCTTTAATTTCAACAGTCGCCAGGGATTTAAAATGGGTCTTAGCTTCTTGTTCCGGCTTTTCCGGGTTTTTATTTTTGTCAGCAATCCTGTCCGTTGCCTCTTTCAGAGGTCTGTCAATGAATCCGGAATCACTGATGCTTCCTCGTACTATGGCAAGATAAGTTTTTTTTACCAGTCTTTTTTCAATCGATTCGGTCAGGTGTTTGGCAGTGTCTTTGTCTAATGCAAACAGCAAAACCCCTGTTGTAGGACGGTCCAGCCGATGCACAGGATACACCCACTGGCCCAGTTGGTTTCTCAAAAGAGTCATTACCACCTGCTTCTCCCTTGGATTGATCAAACTGCGATGAACCATCATATCGGGCGGTTTATCAACAGCGATCATATAATCATCCTGATAGACAACGGTCAGATTGGGTGTCATGAAAAGTATAAGAAACTGAGCAGGGAAAGCCTGGAATCAAGCGTTGTGAAAAACACTGTCCGGTCATAATAGTAAGCAGGCGAATAAAGATCAAGGCCGGGTAATTTGAAAGAATGGCGATATTATACGAAAACACTACTTATTAATCTTTTTGTTTGAAATGAATCAATACAGCTTTTTGCTTTTTTATTCCCGGGTGTTGATAGGTCTGTTTTTTTAGTCCTGGATTAACAACCCTGTGAAGGTAATCGTTTTTTAATTGACTTAAAGAAAAAATACTATATATTAAAAGCAAAAGTATTTAATTTAAATAACTGCAGTTATACAAAAGAGGTTCAAAATGAAGATCAGTGCTCAACAAAAAAAGAAGAACAGACTCAAGATAATTGGTGTTGCTGTGGATATAATGATAGATAAGGGATTTAAAGCCGCAACCATGCGGGCTATTGCCAAAGAAGCCAGCATCGGTGATGCGACTATCTATAATTATTTTCCCACCAAGGAAGCAATCCTGTTTGCTTATTATGAAGAGAAATTGAATGAATGTGTGACTCGCATGCGCAAAATTGAAAAATTTAACGAATTTACTCTCCACGAGCAATTGCAGACCTTATTTGAGACCTTGCTGGAGCTGTTTCTGCCTGATCGGGAATTTGTCGCCTTAAGTTTTAAGCGGATATTTTTTGCTCTCAGTCAAAACGCTGAGCAGTTGCACGCTATTCAAGATCTCTTTGAAAAAATTGTGGATGACATATTTACCGCAGCGATTGAAGTGAACGAGATTCCGGCGCAGATGTTCCAGCAGATAATCTATCATTTACTATGGGACTATTACGTAGGGATCATTATCTTCTGGTTAAATGATCGTTCGGATCAATTTGCAGACACCAGCATGATGATCGATAAAACCATGGATCTTTTTTGTTCCATCTTAAAAGCGGGAGCTGTGAATAAGTTATTTGATATCGTGTCTTACTTTTTTAAAAGTCATTTTCTCAGCAGACTGGAGGGAATGAAACGACGAATGGACACCATCAAGTTGATCAAGCGGGAATTCATGGGAGGTTGATATGAATGATACCATCCCGGAAGGCAAGTGGAAACGCACGGTGGTTGGCGGTAAAACGGCTGTCAATGTTGGTGGAAAAATGCTTAAGTACCTGGCAAAAAAACCGTTTTTGAAAGAAGAAGAAAAAGAAAATGCCAAACAATCGCTTGAAAGTGACTATGCACGGGAAATTTTTAAAGGATTGGTATTATTAAAAGGCACGGCATTGAAAATTGCCCAGCTGCTAAGTACCGAGCTGGATCTTATTCCCAAAGCGATCAGGAAAGAGCTCGAAAAGTCCTATAACCAGGTTCCTCCTCTGAATAAAGCCCTGGTGAGAAAGATGATTCAAAATGCTTTTGGAAAGCCACCCGAATCGATATTTAAATCATTTGATCACACTGCTTTTGCTGCTGCCAGTCTGGGGCAGGTTCATTTGGCAGAGGATGAGCAAGGCCGGACCCTGGCGGTGAAAATTCAATATCCGGGTATTGGCAAAACCATTCAAAACGATTTGCAACTGGTCCGCAACCTTGCCAAACCAACGCCATATGCTCGCTTTGCATTGCCGGTTTTGGAAGAAATAGAGCTCAAACTCATGGAAGAAATTGATTATGAGCAGGAAGCGGAAAACACCATGTTTTTTCATGAACAGCTGCAAATGGACAATATTGAGATCCCAAAAACGGTTTCCGATTTTTGCACGCGAACGGTCTTAACCACCGAATATGTGGATGGCTTATCCCTTGACGCCTGGATGACGCAAAATCCTACTCAAGAGGAACGAGATCGGGTTGCAGCATTGCTGTATGATCAGTTTCTTTGCGCCATGTTCAAATTGAACTGTCTGCAGGCAGATCCGAATCCCGGAAATTTTATCATCAAAAAAAATCTAGATCTTGGTTTGGTGGATTTTGGCTGTGTCAAAAGATTTTCTTCAGAATTTGCTGAATTGTTTAAAGAGACCTTTATCACCATGGTTGAAGGGAATAAAAATGAGTATTTTACGAATTTGGAAAAGATGCAGATGATACAAACCAAAATCTCAACCGGCAAACAGGAAGAGATCTTTAAAACCTTAAAAAAGTCCGGAGATTGGTTTGCCAAAATTTACGAAAAAGAGATCTTCGATTTTGGTGAAAACCCGGATTTCATTGCTGAAGGCAAACGACTGATGCAGGAGACCTATCAATATAAAAAGTATTTTCGTCCCAATCCGGAATTAGTGTTTATCAACAGAACCCACTACGGATTAATCCGCATCTTTGAGAAACTGAAAGCCAGGGTGCGTTTCATCAACCCGCGTGATTGGAAGCTTTAATGGATCAATCATAGGACTTGTTATGATCGAACTTGCAAATCCTTTATTAACAGCAGCCGGACTGGCAAGCATGGCTATTGCTATACTGCACCTTGCAATCATTTTTTATGGCGCTCCAGGCTATCGATACTTTGGAGCCGGCGAAAAAATGGCTTCCCTGGCGGAAAACGGTTCCTTGCTTCCGGGATTTGTTACTTGGGGAATAACGATCGTTTTCACCGTGTTTGGTTTGTACGCATTTTCAGGTGCGGACCTATTGTCTCCGTTACCTTTCCTGCAAATCGTCTTGTTTGGAATTGGCACCATATACACACTTCGTGGGCTTTTCGTTATTTATGAAATTTTTACCATGCTTGTTTTCAAGTCGGACACGGAATTCAAAAGAATCATGTTTTCCCTGGTTTCATTTTTGGTAGGCGTGTTCTATCTATTTGGCACGTTATATAGCTTTACCTGATGAAGCTTAATGTTTATTTTTGGATGAACGTTATGAAATTTTTCAATAATTTCAAATGATAACTCTTGTAAAAAACCGGCAATATCCAAATTGCCGGCTTTTCCCCCGCAACGATCAACCAATTAACTCCACTTTTTCCTCTCCTCCTCCAAACAGCCGCTTGTCAATTCGTCATAACATTTTAACTCCCTGAATTAACAGGAACTCATTTACTTGATCATAAATGTCATAAAAATCTTTACCTTACAATTTTTTGTAAGC
>JAKSDL010000165.1 GCA_022360105.1 Pseudomonadota bacterium | reverse complement strand
TAATTCTAAATTCTTTTTCCTCCCCCTCTTTGTTTTCCACTTTGACAATGAAGTATGCTGGGTGAACACCGCCAATTAAATAAGGAACAAGCCAATACCAAAGCTTATGTTGGACACTCAGCAACTTGTACTCATTTGTTTCTGCCCATTTTTCTATTTCATATTTGGTGTTGAAATATAACCTGACAAAAAACCTAAATATGAGAAAAAGGAATACAATTGGGATGATTGTGCCTGTGAAAAATTCGATCAAATTTACTCCATTGATTAACTTTGATGAATATAACGCCAAACATCGGCGGCGGCTCAATACCAAACTTGAATTCCACAGCAATGAGTTGTGAAGCATTGAGAGAAGTACTCGCCCAAAATCGCGCTGGGCCGTCCGACTGAATGTGCTTGTCGGGCAGTTGATTCTTGACTCATTTAATGTCTTCTTGTTCGTCTCCAAATAAAAGCCATGAGATACTGACTTTGAGTACTCTGGAAAAAGCCACCAATTCCAGATCGCTGACTTTCCGTTTTTGTTGCTCGATCAAACCAAGAGCGGATCGATATAATTTAATTCCTTGCTCAATTTCTAAAGCGGCCGTTAACTCCGCCTGATCCATACCTTTTTTATTACGAGCTTCTTTAATTCTTTTTCCGGACAAATTAGTCCCATAACTTCTTTCATTTTTTTGTTTATTCGACATAGGCTATCTCCACTTCAAGAATAATATGGAAATAGCACTTTATTTTTTCAATTGTGCATGATAATCACTCATTATGAATGATTATCATGCGCGAAATGTGATGTGAGTAAGGCAAAAGGAAAACAAAAAATAAAAAACAGATATGACAAACATCGATATGCTCGACAAACTAGCTGAGATTAAAGGAATGATTTATTGTTTTAGTCATCTTTTCTCTCTTATTTCCGGCCAGTCTGAACCACTCGACGCAGAAGCACTGGGGGTTGTTTCCTGATTTTTTGAAGACGTTGTATACAAAATACAGGAAATCGAAATAGGAATTTCGACATTGGAATCTGATATGGGTAAAACACCGAGTTTTTGATTCTCCCCAACGCTAGTTTAATCCGTGTTTATCGGAGCGCAGTGGAGATCAACGTCGGGTTGAAACTTTTGTTATGCTTTTTAAGATAATCGGATTTAGTGATTTGAAAGTAGTCAACGACATCACCATAGAAATCATAACCTATACATGGTCTCATACCAATTTTTCTGAGAACTGCTAGTGAAGGAAGGTTTTCAGGTTCGGCAGCACCAAATATTCTATCTAGTTTTAAATCCATGAATCCAAACTCAATACATCTGTTTGCTGCTTCATTTGCGATACCCCCACCCCAAGCATCACGTATAACACCATATCGGATATCGATGAATTCAGTTTCTTTCACATACTCTAAACCGCAGTACCCAACAGTTTGGGAGGTCGATTTTAACGAAATGATAAAGGTACCAAAATGGTGTTGTTGCCAATGATTAATTCTGTTGTCTAAATATGCTATTACTTTGTCTTTTGGGTAAGGTTTGCCCAATGGCAAATATTTTGTCAGTTCTGGATCGGAGTGGTACCTAAAGAGGAAATCAAAATCTGTTGAATCCAACTTACGAAAATTTAACTTCTGACTTTCAATCATTCAGGTTTTAAGGCTTTCTTGAAAATCAGGTGACAGTATACTTATTTTTGTAAATAGGTATACTGTCACCTGATTTTAATATTTAGACTGCGACTGTCTATGGTCCAAGTATAATAAACAAAATTCCCGTCAAAGTGATTATTCCGATGATGGACCTTTTGGGGTAAGGCCTGATGCTAAAATGGCTTACACAAAAGCTTAGAATCACTGATCCTAAGACAACCAAGCTGAACTTTAAATATGCCATTCCCAAAATCCATTGATTTAATAAAGACTGGATTGTCACAACAAACACCATATGTACCAGGTAGATGTTATAGGAGTTTGCGGACAAAGCATCGTTTAATTTGGAAGATCGACTCCAGTGTTTCATCGAAAATGAGATGAACGCCAGTAGAAATGTAAAAACGATAAAATGTCTTATCCCAACGTAAATCACACGAAAGTGTCCCGGCACGATTGAGCCACTGAAACCAATTTGCATTATTTCATCCCTCACATAATAAAACGCCCCTAACAAAACAACACTCAGGCCAGCCCATAAAAGATAATGCCCCGGAACGCCACCATCTTTAAACCAGTTTCTGGAATAGGCGAATACTCCCAGGATAAAATAAATGACATACATCGCGATGAAGGTCGGTTGAAACTGAATCAGACTGGCAACAATCAGCCAGGGGTCTCTCCAAATACCCATTTTGATAAGGATTCCATGAATGATTAAAGCGATAAATGTTGCAACAGAACCCGCTATCAAAAAGGCAAGCAGGATCGATTTTTTAGAGGTTTGTTTTGAAGTTGTTGTGAACATGAATCCTAATTTTTGAAACAGAGCAAAAACAACAAAAAATATGAGCAACAAGGAGATAAACCAGAAATGGTGATGCTGAAACCCATCCACCGACCTTATGAAACCTGTCCGAAAAGCAGCCGCATAGTAGATATTATGGTTGAATTTCAGCCAATAGTCAGCCGCCTCCGGATTGATTTGAAACGTTCGAATATACATTAAATAAGGTCCAGCCAGAAAAACACCGAGTATCAATGGTATTCCAAATCTTTTTAATTTGTTTTTGATAAATACCAAGGGACCTTTTGACTGGATTGACGGTAAAGCAAAATATCCCGCAATAAAAAACAATACAGGCATCAAAAATAAACCAAGAAATGTCAGGAGGTGATCGAAAACCCTTTCATTAACATCGTTGGCCCACCACCAATCGGCATATCTACTGTATGCGCATGAAGAATGTAAAACCACAACCAGTAGTACCATCAAATACCGGATATGATCGAAAAAAAAGATTCGCTCAATTGAAGTTGGTTGTTGGGATTGCATCATTTCTCTTTTGTGTATTTTCTAAAATCAGGTGACAGTATACTTATTTTTCAGAGCGACGGAAAATCAGGTGACAGTATACTTATTTTTCAGAGCGACGGGGTGGTCGGGTGTATGTTTTTGTCAAACCGTTTTTATTAGATTTCTATATTTCGCCCAGCCGTATATATACTCTTTGATTTCATTCACACGACTTGCAGCATCTTTTTTACCATCTCTGATACCGAACATAGCTGACAGTGAATTGATATAAGGAACAACACCGTTTATGTCATGATGTATTACAGGTGAATCAGAATAACCTGGATTAATCCAGTGGAGAAAAATGAAGTAGTCATTATTTATGAAATAGTCCAGAGATTCGGTTACGTCTTTTCTATACTGCATGGAGCATAAAACAATCCTTGGGTTGTCGACTGTTATTAGATCTCCTACATATTCTCCTCTCTCTTCTGGAGACCCGCTAACAAGAAAAACATCAACATATTCACTGTCGTTTAAATAAAGCTTTCGTATGTATTTTCCAGTTTTAACAGTACCACCGAAAAGTTGATTCCAAGTGTAGCTTTTTCCTGAATCTCTATGACCCATTACTGCAACTAATAGTTTTTCCATAGGCTATTTTTGTATATTTGAGGTTTAACGCCAGGTTTCAGTGGCCGCCCTGAAATCAGGTGACAGTATACCTATTTACAAAAATAGGTATACTGTCACCTGATTTTATATCCTATTGATATAAAACTACATTTCAACACTAATTGGCAAGATCTCTAAAAGAACACCCGCCTTTTCAGCGCTCTCAACCTTTACTTTTGAAACATTCATTGAAATAACACATGAATCATTTCCTTGTGCTTCTGAAAAGACAGTCTGTGTAAGTGCATCAAGAAATCTTTTTAATAGATTATCTAAATCTGGACCAAACGGAAAATCCTTTGGAAATTTGTCAGGAGGAAGCAGAAAAGAGACTTTCAAGATACAAGCATCTTTGACTTTCTCAAGTTGTTTTGTTTCCTGAATTACTCTGTCGGTCCATTCTTTTGGGCCTTCCTTATTTCCTCTCGCTTTGTTTTGACTATAAGGAACACCATTTATGAATAAGTATTGATGACTCATGCTTTTTACAGTTTTTAGGTATAACATCACATTAATGATCATATCTGCTGTATAGATAGATTTCATATTGGGGCTAAAAGCGCAATAATGTTTTGATTGGATATGTTTTTTTGGTTGGTATTACGGTTACAGTTACAGCAAATCAGCTGCATGTTTATGTTTCATCGGTTTATTTGTGCAGAAATCCAGCGTTTAGTCTTGACCGGGTTTGGGTTTGTGATTATTGTTTAAATACAT
>JAKSDL010000758.1 GCA_022360105.1 Pseudomonadota bacterium | reverse complement strand
ATTTCTCCATGTTTGAGGCCACCTTAAGCCATTGAATCAATTAAATTGGGTGGAAATTATAAAACAAAGATACTGCTATTATATCATGATTCAAGGCAAGGTCAATAGGTTGTCAATTCCAATAACCGGCTTTCCATGGAAATTGAGGACACACCTCTCCTTGGAATCAAACATGATTTTTAAAATCCCTTGAGGTGATTATTAAAGAGGTGAACTTAGAATGAGCAATGACTTTGGCAGGAAAACAGTGGAAAGATTCTTATAATCTGATATTTCTATCCTCATTTGGAATTATTGCGTCTTCAACTCTTTTTTTAAAAAATACTTGTTAAATCCCTGATGGAAATTGTCGAGGGTTGCAAAGATTTCATACCCTATTTTTTCATAGAACCTCGGTGCTTGGAATTCTATTGTATTTAAACAACCATGTGCACAACCATTCTTGATTGCTTCTCTTTCAATACATTTCATCAAAGTCAAACCAATACCTTTTCGAATTTTGCAAGGGAGATTTCCGTCAATTTGAGCCACTTGTTCGCTTTTAAGCTATTTCAGATAATTATCCAAGAGAGGTCCGGTGATTTCGTACCGGACCTTCCCGCATAAACATCCACTTTTAATTTTTACATCCGTTTTCATTAATTTGCCTTTTGGTACCTGGTTCCGGTTCTTGCAGACCAGCCTTACTATCAAAAACCTGCCCTTTCTAAGAAGTCTCTTTTTTCGAGATCGATCATTTTGTACATTGATAATTCATTAATCTACTCTCCGTTAATGGATAAAACATGTATCTGAAATCACCAAATATACTGTTTTTGAATGGGCTGATTCTGTATTTAGTAAAGTCGATGATCTGTCTGAGTTTCCCAAAAGTGGCCGCTTATTCGGCAACATCCTTTTCAAAACCGTTTCGTTGACTGTACTTAAATTCTTCAAAACTTTTAATAACGTGCTCATGAAGGGACTCTACAGCTGGCGAAAGCTGTTGGGATGCAGTGACGATAGTTACATAGGCGGTGGGAAGCTCAGGAAACCCATCACGAATATCCAGTATTCTAATGTCTTTTGATAGAGCGCTTAGCCCAACCGGCGCTACCGCTAAACCACTTCTGACGGCAGCTAATATTCCAGAAGTGCTGGGACTCGTGTAGGCGATGCGATACTTTTTCTCAATTTTCGTCAGCCTATCGATCGCCCAGTTCCGATACACGCATTCCTCATTATAAACCGCCAATGGAACCGGATCTTGTTCATGAACCGGATATCGGCCTGAACTGACCCAAACCACGCGTTCCCGATGAATGATCCTGCCTGTTGATGGTTTCTCGCCAGAGGTTTGTATCAGTATATCAATCTCTCCTTTTTTTAATGATTCCACTAACCGAAATTCCGGTTCACAGGCAAGATCGACCTGAATGTGGGGGAACATAGCGGCGAAACGGGCCAACAATAATGGCAACACATTCTCTGTATAATCGCTTGAAGCGCCCAGCCTGACACGACCTGAAAGTTCCGGGTGAGATAATTTGGCAATTGCCTCGTCATGGAGCTTCAATATCCGTTGAGCATACTGCAATAAAATCTGACCTTCTGATGTTAGCTTCATCGAATGTCCGTTTCGTTGAAACAAACTGCAACCAACCAGTTCCTCCAGACGTTTCATCTGCATGCTGACTGCCGATTGAGTCCGATGGACTATTGAAGAGGCTGCTGTATAGCTTTCCTCATTAGCGGCGACTGTAAAAGTTCGTAGAATATCGGTTGGCAGGTCCATAGCGACTCCTACATTTAATATCAGGATTATTAATGTTTGTTATAAATAATATTCGTTTCACTTAACTTCGAGGATTATATAGTTTAATAGATAAGTCAATCAGGAGGTTAACATGAAAACAAAAAGCACCCAGTTTAAAATCCGTTGTCGATGGTTCAACATGTTAATAGTCAATCTGAAAAAAAGAGTGATTGAGTATCATTCTCTAAAAACAAAACGTAAAAATCGAATGAGGATTTTAAAACTTGACGATCATTTATTGCGTGATATCGGATTTGGAAACTTCATCCATGAAAAAAGATGCTCAAAGAAAAAATAAGTTCTTCGAACACTGTGCTAATCCGAATCCCGGGCTTGCGAGGGATTTCGGATTGAGCGGTTCGTTATGTCTTAAATCAGGTGACAGTATACCTATTTTTCCAAATCGATAAGTACTCTTATCTGTGACTTTTTTAAATCAGGTGACAGTATACCTATTTTTCCAAATCGATAAGTACTCTTATCTGTGACTTTTTGGTCTACCTGCTTTTTTAAAATCAGGTGACTGTCACCTGCTTTTTTAAAATCAGGTGACAGTCACCTGGTTTGCCGACGTCAACCTGGAAATAGGTATACTGTCACCTGATTTCAGGCGAGTTTTGAGGGGCATGGAGAAGAAAAACATTAGCTGTAGCTATTTGTTAACCTTTATTTATTTCACAAAAATTCTAATCGGAATTATGACCCCAAATTCCGAATGCCATATCGCTAATGTAAACGGTATCATCCGATCTTTCATCGGAGAGACGTTGTTCTAGTGTGTCAATATCTATTTCTGCTTCTGTTGCGACGTTATGTTTGGTTATACGTGGTAACATAGCTCTAGTAATAAATTCCAAGGAATAGTGAGTACCTTGTCCCTGAATAACCGGTTCTGCTCGGATATGGCCTGTCGAGATTCCTGACTTGTTGAAAAGAGATAGAAGATTGAATCCCATATGGATATCGGCCCCTTCTTTTTTTACTGTTCTCCACATCCAATTTACAACTTTATCATGTAACGGCATTGGCGTGCGGGAGTGAGGAACCAAGGTCGAATCGCTTTCTTGAAAAACAAGCAATCCCCCGGGAATGACAAATTTTTTAATACTTTTTAATGTTTCAACCGGATTATCCAAGTACATCAAAACTCGTCTACCTACCACCGCTTCAAACTGACCTAAAGTTGAGACAACCTCAGGAATCTTTCCTTCAACAAAAGTCACATTGCCGGTATTAGATTCTTCAGCACGTTTTCGGCCTGCAGCAATCGCTTGATTATTAATATCTACGCCGATAACCTCTCCCGATTCACCTACAAGTTTTGAAGCTAAAAAAGATACCTCTCCGTTCCCGCAGCCAATATCGAGCACTTTCATACCAGTTGTAATTCCTGCATCTTCTAGGAGGCGTTCTGTAAAAGTGTTAGGATTTATCATTTTGACCTTGCTCATACTCACTATTCATATCTTGACGAATACCAATTTTGTTTGCCAACTTCTTTGATGCTGAACTGTACCGGCTTTTTGAGCCGGTACAGTTACCTGGTTATACTGATTTTACTCTTTTGAGTATTTGTCTACTGATTTAATGTAATAACGAAAATAGCCAACAAGATTGGAAACGAGAAAAATAGTTTCCATAAGCACAGCCGCAGGGGAGCCAGCGAGATAGTTGTGCACAATCCAGATCATTGTGGCAATCAGCATCAATTGCCTGAGACGCTTATCATCTTCTCTAAAAGCGGCTATTGTCGTAAAGGAAGTTGCAATACATCCCAGAATAGACAGCAATCCTTCAAAAGAAAAAACTGTAATGGCAAATATGATGATCAAGAAGATCCACATCGCTCTTCTCGATGTTGTAAACATGCCACTTGAATAGCGGGCTACAGACAGTAACCCCAGCAATGCAGCAGTCCAGTGTCCCAACAGCATGAAATGACTTGAAATCAAGACAGTGGAAACGACCAAACAGGCCAGTATTTTGGTTCTCTCTTTAAACTGGAACGAGAGAACATCGACACAAATGGCGATCCCAATCAGGACCTGCGATAAAAAGAAATAAGATAGCATACTTCACCTCTGTAAAATATTAACGTTAAAATATCACTTAATATTTCAAGTCTTTCCGGTAATCTCAGGTAGATGAATTTCCCGAATCTTACCGACGCACCGTGATATAATGTGAGCTAATGTCTGGATCAGCGGCAGCTTTTACTGTGTTGGATTTACCAATAGCAATGACTTTCTATAATCCCGACAGTTAAAGTTGTTGGCTGCATCCATTTTTACATGGTGATTACATGGCTAACTCTTTTGTAAATACAAGGTTTATCAAAAATACGCTAAATCAAATTCTTTCCATGTCTTCAATAATAATAAAACTCAACCGATCGATAAATAGTTTTTTTAGTGGATTAAAGCGGTACAGCGCCTTTGAGGATGCGGTGCTGAATTGGGTCTAAAGATACGCTCAGATAAGTAGTATCCAGTCTTGATCAATTAGTAAAGGTAATATAAAGAGCCGTGCAAGGACCCGTACGTAAGGCTCTGTGGGCAGTCAGGAGCTTTGCTCCCACGATCCGTAAAAATGTCCGTGTTAATGCACTTGTTGGCCAATGAACTCTGATTTAATACCTGCATTTGAGGCAGCTTCAAATTGCCTTTTATCTGATGTTAAAAACTGATCAGCTTTCCATTCTAATGCACAGGCAATGTGTAAGGAATCCATTGCCCTTAAACCATTCGATTCAAGAAGTTTGATTGATTGAATAACAACTGCGGGTGTAATTTGAAGAATAGTTGCGTCACGCACGTCATTGAGTAATTGTTTCTTGGCTAGATTATAATCTTCGAGTGACAAAAAACCTTCCCTTTTCCGTCTATTTAATCCTGAGGTAATCTCCGGAACGATTATCACACAAAGAGCTAGTTCTGTTGTGCTTTGCAACATCTTATGTAATTGATCACTTCCAATTTCATTTACGTATCTTTTAGCGAATGCGGATGAATCTATTGCTGTTTTCATGCACTGCTCTCACGGTCCTCAAGAATGGCAGAAGACAAGTCACTACCTTGAAGCTGTAACTGGATTCCTTTTTGCTTCCATGCTGGCGTTTTAACAGGTTTATCTGAGAAAGGAATTATTTCAGCGACTGGTTTGCCATGGCGGACTAAAACAAATGTTTCTCCGTGTTCTACTTGAGTTATAAAACCGGAAGCTTTTTTCCGAAAGTCAGTAAATGTGATAGTTTTCATTTATACCTCCTACTATATGCGCATTATAATGTACACTTTAGAGGGCAATATGTCAAAAATGCTTTCCATGGCCAACTCTTGTTTAACCTGAGGTTTTCGAAGCATAGCGGAGAAAACCGTTAATTTGTTAGAGATTAATCATCTTTTTCAACGGTCACTCGCTTTAACAACCATGCCGTTGTTAAATCAACAAACTCTGGGGCAAGAAGACGTTGATCTTTTTTAGCCCATCCGGGTCCGGCTTCGTTTCGAAGGTAAAGACCATGGTCAGCATCAGGGAATATTTTCCATGTATAGTCATTGTGTCCACTTTCGTTAAATGCTTGAGTAGATAGTGAAGCTGCTTCTTGGCTATTAACTAGGAAATCTTTTTCTCCCCAGATTGAAAGTACGGGACATTTAATGTCTTGGACAATTGACAACGGACTGAAATCATAATTGAGTCGCCACCAAGTTATAGCCGGATGATTATCGGGTGGGAGCACACCTCCTCTAACTGCATAGTGCAGTACTTTTTTGTAATCCGGAGTCGCGGCGACTTCACGGAGTTCAGATCCTTCACCTGTTTTAAAAAAGGTTTCCATCAAAGATAAAAGTTTCTCGACTCGATCTCTCGTTGCATTCGATGCATTATCCTGGCGCAATAATGCACGGACTCTATACTTTTCCTGTTCCCATTGTCCTTTAGGATCGCCTGAGATGATGATTGCAAAGGCCACTTTTCCCTTGCTGCGAGCAGCAGCAAGGGCACCAATTGTCCAACCTTGGCTTCCTCCCCAAATCCCTACCTGTTCAGGATTTATGTTTGGCAGTTTTTGGAGAAAATGAACTCCGGCGAGTACATCGTCAGCCAATATTGATGGGCTTGCAGAGAGCCAACTACCAGTTGATGCTCCCACACCCCTCTTGTCATATCTTAGAATCGCAATGCCATTTGATGGAAAATGCTTGGTATGTTTTTCCCAATTATGTCGATCAGAGGCCCCTGATCCGTGCACAATAACAATTGCAGGATGAGGACCTGCCGTATCAGGCAAAATAAGCGTTCCCGCAAGTTTCACCCCGTTATTTTCGAATTGGACATTTTTCTCATTATAAGTAGCAGAAAACACATTAACTTCTCCGAATATAAAAAACACACTGGAAATGAATATTATCCACTTCTTAAAACAAACATAAGTAGTAGGCAAGGCGTTACATTTTTTACAATTGATCATTCGATTCCTTGTTGTAGTTTCGCTGACGCCAGCATGAACCGCTGCCCGCACTGGCTTTACGTTATTGAGTTATTAGCCGAGACCCACCAACTTGAATCCTGCAAAGCCACGTTGGCGGTTGGTCTTGATGCGTTTGTTAGGCTGTATTTTCATTAATATTAAGCAAATTAACGATTTTGGATTTCATAAAATAAATACTTTCTGCTGCCTGGTCCGTATCTATGAAAAGATAGTTTTCATCGTTTCCAAGATACGCTTGTCTGGCCTTAAACAATACCGGTTGATATTCACTGGGTAAATGCTCTAGTGACCAATTAGCAGCAACATCCTTAGGCACTATTTTTCCGGTTACCACGCTGTACCATATTCGAGCAAAAGTGAGTAAGACGTTCCGCTCATCATTTGCCCAGTCCGAGGGTGACTCCCACTGCTTTAGAATGTCGCTGAGTGCCCTAAAAAAATCGACGTTTGGAATCGGATCGAAAAACTCCGCAGCCGGTGGCCCCACAATGGAGAGACTGTTTTGCCTTGCTTGCGTCAACAGGATTGCCAGATCTGCATCCACAACAGCGGGTTCCACGATACCAGCAAGAATGTCTTTCCTTAGCCATTCTCCAAACTGCAATTCTCGTCTGACCGGATAACGCCAAGGCTTTACCTCAGAGTGAACTACAATGGTAACCTCTAGGGCCCGCAATACTTTACTTTTGCCGGGTGGAGCCGAGACTTCCAGCAAGTCAAGAGAAAGATCCTGCCGGACGGTTTCCTCAAGCGGACTTTCTATAGTGACGAGCAAATCAATGTCGCTATGCGGCTTCAGACCACCGTCAAGCGCTGAGCCATACAAATGTATTGCGGTTAATGTAGATGCCAGGTGACGACCAATGACATCGGTAGTTTGTGCCACCTGCTTCGAAATTTCAATGGGTGCCGGACTGTTCATAAATGTAACATTTAGCGTGTTTCTGAGTGGGCGCTTTGGCGCTCCGTACAAGAAGTTTGTTAACTGCTATTGTTACAATATCTGCAATCCAATTATTTATCCATCATCCACATCACCTCAACCGCACTTATACCTTCATCATACACAAACTGATTCCGCCTTTAGCCTTGCCAGTTCTTATTCATGATCATAGTTTAACGATGTAATTTAATTTTAACTCAATTTATTTTTAAATTGACTAATAAATTATTATATTGTAGTGAAGTTTTGAATTGTTCATTTTAACAATTCGAGGTCCGAGGGAAATATATGGTATGAAACAACATTACGGACAGTAGGGGGTAGTTATTAGAGGGTATCATCGAACTTTACGACTACAAAAGACTGACCATATATTTTTTTTCAGGCTATTTTTTACCCTTTTATTGTTAACAAAAGTTTCACACTGAAAACTTTTCGTATTCATATCGCAGCAGGGTGACAAGTAATTGAAAGCGCTTCAAAGCCTGTCGGTATTCAACAGCTTGTAACAGTATTCACTACGAGCGGCTATGGAGTTGCTATGTATTAATTTTAACAATGGAGTAAACCGAGTCGACATTTTTTTTTTATTCTTAATTCCGGCTCCTGTATTCTTTTGCGCGGATTGTATCATCGCAGAAACCTGCATGCTACGGAGAATACTTAATCTCTAAAGTGCGAAGCTTGAGTTTCTAAACTTATTAGGAGAATTGTTATGACTGGAGTTAAAAGCGCCTTTGCAGCCTTCTGTGTTTTATTGCTCTTAACCGGGTATGCCTGGTCTGATTATGCAGACAAAACCCTGACTTCTGGCGAGGTCCGGCTTTTTTATTCAACCTCATCTCCGGCCTCCTGCGATGTGATTTTATTTGGCGTGGGCACAAACATGGGAGTTGACCAATACGACAAAATGTCAACCGAATTGATCAGTTATGGTTATGTGGTGGGGATAATGGATCACAACCCTGGCAATATGGTAAAAACCGATGCAACGAAATTTACGACCCTTGTTGAAGATATAAAACTGGAAATGGTCGATTGGCTGGCGACCTCCGGTTGTACCACCATCGCTCATTGGATCGTAGGCGGTCATTCCGCCAGCGGTCAGGCAGCCCAGGAAGCTCTTTCTGTAGATCCTGCACTGGCCGATGCTATCTACAGTATGGACCCATATGATGCGACAGCTGTGGGTAACGTGTTGTTGCCGGCACTTTATTGGGGATTTGATGTCACCACCTGCCAGGTAACCAAGAGTGATGCTGCAGAGGCGGCATACTTGCGAAGCGATGGCCAAAGAGTGTTTCACCGGGTTGCAAAAAAATCAAAATGGGGATTGTGCTTTGTGAACTATGAATATTACCACTGCAGCATTGCCGACCAGGGTTGTACGATTTTTTGTTCCAACTGCAAATCAACCCCAAACCACTTCTACGTGGATGTGGCCAACAGTGTTCATAAATTTATCGAAGCAGCTTTTTACGGCACCTGGTCTAAGGAAAACCTGGCCGTAGACAACCCTACCACCCCTATCACCCTCTTTGTCGATACAGACCTACCCTAGTTGCCCAACCCCACCCGGATAAAAAAACTCCCTCAATACACCCAACATCCGGGTGGGTTTTTACGTTCTTCAAACATTCAACTTCAATCGATGGAGTAGGTTTGGCAAGCTGAAATTGAGCAGGAGTCATTATGCATATGATTTTCTTGAGTTATGCATATAAAGTCAAGTATATTCATATTGGGGTTAACACCGGATTTCAGTGGCTGTGTGCAAGGTTTTGGTGTTCAAGAAGGATTTGCCAGGAATTTGGATAGTCGACCTTATCGAAGTTCAGCTGACGGCCCACTGTAAATTATTGTTATAACTTAATATTGACATTAAGTAGATTGTAAATGCGAGGCAAGAATACTAATGCTCCAATTATGATTGATCCAATTGCAGATATTAATACTGACCCTGCAGCTACGTCTTTGCTTTTTTTAACAATTGGATGAAATTCTGGTGAAGTTACATCGCACAATAACTCGAATGCGGTGTTTAGTGCTTCTGCTACCCAAACCATGACAATTGCAATAATTAGCCAAATCCACTCAGTTTTTGAGACAGAAAACAAAATTCCTGCAATGACAACCAGCAATGTTGCAAAAGCATGTATCCACGCATTATGTTGCGTGAGTAGCACAATTTTAATGCCTTCAATAGCATGGTTGATGCTTCTAAGCCTTCCTGTAAATGTAAATCCAGTTTTTGTTTCCATTCTCTTTTGAGTCATAATATTATTCTGAGCCGCGGTAGCACCGGAGGTGAACTGGTTACATATTTTGCCAGGTATGATCAATTTTGCTTCCATCGAGGGCGATTGCCATGGCTCAAGAAACATGTTGGGCTGCAGGCTCCGACCAAGGTTTGATCTTTGTTAACGACCGGCCAAGAGTGCGTTCGGCTATAAGATCTAATCATGTGCAATATAGTAACGCATCACATGATTAACTTCAAACGTGATTAGTTGCGTCTTTCAAAAGCTTTTCTTGCTGTGTCATAGTCGTTTTCCCTTTCCCTGTTTTATTTTTTGATTTCTGCCACATGCTTGACAAAATTTCCCTTATTTGCTTATTTTAAATTAAACGTTTGTTTAAAATTAGAACTTTTTTTAATCTTTCCTACCAAACTGAAGTCTATTGGAATCCCAAAAAGACATATTGGATTTATGAACAATAATTAACATTGGCAAGGAGGTAGCTGGTGGATGCAAAAAACGCTGGATGGATGCTGGACGTTGATTTAAGTACGAGAACAATATCAAAAGAGATCATCGACCAAGGGTTGATTGATCAGTTTATCGGTGGTGCAGGGTTAAATGCAAAGTTGCTATTCGATCGGATACGGCCTGGTTTAGATCCATTTTCACCTGAGAATCCAATAATTTTTGGAGCGGGTCCTTTAGTGGGACTCTCCTTTCCAACCGCAGCCAGATCGAGTTTTACCTCCATCAGCCCTTTAACCGGGACCTTTGGCGACTCCAACGGAGGAGGTAAATTTGGTGTTGCTGTTAAAAGAGCCGGCTTTGATCATTTCGTGATTCGTGGAGTATCCAAGACTCCATGCTATCTGGTGATACATGGTAATGGGACTCCCACTTTGGAATCTGCTGACGGAATATGGGGAAAAGCAACTGATGAGGCTCAACAGATATTAAAGCAGAAGCATCCGGGCTCGGAAGTAGTCACAATTGGTCCTGCCGGGGAAAACAGAGTTCGTTTTGCATCGATTGTTTCATTTGATGACAACGCACAATACTCCAGGTCCGGTATGGGTGCAGTTATGGGATCAAAAAAGTTGAAGGCAATAGTGGTAACCGGAGGAAGAAAAATCCCTGCTGAGAATCAGGAAAAACTGAAAACGCTTTCAAAACAAATCACAAAACATATCAAAGAGCTTCCCTTCCCTAAGGTGTTTCATCACTATGGCACTATTATGTTCCTTAATATGCTGGAATCCAAGGGTCTGGTCTATACCAATAATTGGCGTAAAAAAGCTGATCTTGAAGACATAAAGTCCATTGATGCTGCTGCTTATTTTGAGATGGCAGACTCAAAAAAACATGGATGTTTTCGATGTCCCCTAACGTGTGGTAAGCGTTGGTCGATAAAAACCGGAAATTTAAAAGGGGAGCAGGGAAACGGACTTGAAGTTGCTCACCTGATTTCACTTGGGTTAACCCTGGGTGTTCGAAACATTGCGGAAATCCTGTTTTTGATTAAACGATGCAATCAAATGGGTCTTGACTTGAATGAGTTCTCGGGAGTTTTGGGAATGGCTGTTGACGCCAGAATCAGAAACCTTATCACAGCGGAAGATTGCGATGGTTTGCTGCTCGACTGGGGAAATGCAAAGGCGTTTGATCAAATGGTAGATCTTGTTGCACACAGGAATGGGCTTGGTAATATCCTGGCCGAGGGAACCAAACTAGCTGCGGAGATAATAGGAGGCGGTGCTGAAAACTATGCCTTGCATATGAAAGGTATGCACTGGCCTGCTCATTCTGCTCCGCCTTTTGTTCTTGCGTTTTCCACTTCAACCAGAGGAGGAGATTTTCTAAAAGGTGTTCCTCATCTGTTATTGCAACCTGTAAATGCTCATATTTCTAAAAAGCTGTTTGGTGCAACAGCAAAAACCATGAATATATATTCACACGAAGATAAAGGGCGTTCGGTGTGGTGGCATGAGAATTATAAAATGGTAACAGACAGTCTTGGTATCTGTTTTTATTTGACCCAGACGTTGATAACTCACGGCATTTTATCCCCGGATCATCTTGCTCGAATTCTGAATACAGCCTGCGGGTATCGCTTTGATGGTGAGAAAATCATGATAGCAGGGGAAAGAGGCTACCAGGTTGAACGGGCCATCAATAATCTTAGAGGATTCAGTCGCAAGGAGGACAGCTTTACAAAACGTCCGGAGCCGGATTCCTGGGGCCAGGGAATTGATTTAAATAAAAAGGGAATGCTGGATGAATACTATTCATATCGGGGATTGTCACCGGAAGGATTTTTAACAAAAGAGAGATTGAATGAGCTTGGTTTGGAAGATGTTCTCGAAAAGCTTGAAAAACATCGGGTTTTGGGTAGCCAAACCGAAAACAACGCTTATCTTAGCTTAAAAGAAATTGTAACGAATCCCGGTAACAAAGATCTTGCAGGCGGATTAAAACAAAAGATTCAAAATCGAGTTCGAGGGAGAATGATGCGACGAATGATGGAAAGCCCAAGCCAATTACGACATCAGTTTAACAAAATGAGAACATAAGCTTCTTGTTCAAGTTTTCCTGTCACTCATAGATCGTGTTCTATCTTAAATCTTCGATGAAGCGAGGCAGACCTTTTAGGATCAGCTCCGAAATGTTTGCTGTATAAGAATCGTAAAACGCATCATCGAATTCAACATCAAAAGCCACTTTAATTACAGGTTCTAAAATAAAGTTGGAGAAGACCATGCTCAAAATAGCAGGCCCGACTATAGGTAGATGGGGAGCAATCTGATTGTCAATTTCACGTTCGGGAAAAAGATGGCCCCAAAGAACTTTCCTGATCTGTTGAATTCGCTGACCTCTGAATTCAACTATTTCAGGAGTGTCATAAGGAAGCTCATAATATGCAACTTTAAATATATCTTTATGATCTTTAATATAGGAAACCAGGTTTTTTACGAAGCATGTTATTCTTTTTTCCAACGACATTCTTTTTGATAAACTATCCTCAATGGCTTTTTCATATGCTTCAAAAAACTGGCTGATGATCTCTTTTAAAATACCTGTTTTGCCATCAAAATAATAAGACACCATCGCAAGATTCACTTTTGCAGATTTGGTTATTTCGCGGACACTGACAGCTGAAAATCCTTTTTTTGCGATCAGCGTTGCTGCTGATTTTATAATTCTCTTTTTAGGATCTGGTTTAGACTTCATAGTTGATGCTAATTCCCGTTCTATTTGTTCTTCAATCAAAAGCTATAGATCTTATTTATTAGTCTATGCAGTTTTAACCAATAGCACCGGTGCCTCCGGTAATGTCGCAACTTTAGCGGACATATGTCCAATACTGCACTTACAGCAGCCTTCAGGCATTGTAAAAGATATACCTTTATTGATTAAACCACATATACATTTACTTCTTTCTGGAATTTGAGCCAGACCGACCCCATGTAAGCTATTGGACCGTTATTCCACCCCGTTACTCAAAAAACAAGCCTTTTTTCAGATTTAATTTGAAGTGGTTCCCTGTCAAAATACTTTCCGGCTGGGAACCATTTTCATTCGAAAATGGATATCACATCATCCATCTGATCCAGCCCGTTTGTCTGGTGAGTAATCATGACAAAGGTCTTCCAGTGAGTCGCGGATTTCATCCACCGCAGAATCCGGTCCTGGGTATCCCGATCCAGGTTGTTGAAGGGTTCGTCCAGCAGGATGATCTCCTTGTTCTGGACCATCGCCCGAGCCAGAATGAGCCGCTGCCTTTCTCCACCGCTCAGGACAGCGGCGTTTTCCCCCAGGTCCTTTTCGATATCATACTGTTGCGGAGAGAGACCGACGAGATTGAGGATCTCCTCCATCTCGCCATCGCTGATAACAGAATTGGCCAGCTGAAGATTATCCCTGATCGACCCCTGGAAGACGAAACTTCGTTGCGAAACGTAGCCCACGTTCTCAAGCAGCGTACTTTGTTCGGTCTCGTTGACGTCATATCCCTGCAGGAAGACCTTTCCTTTTGCAACCGATTGAAATCCGGTCACAATATCGAGCAGGGTTGATTTTCCGGATCCAACCGGACCCACCCATGCGTATCTCTTCCCTTTCTCCAGTTTAAGATTCAGGTTTTTAAAAAGCGGATCGTTGTTTCCGGGCCAACCCCAGGTCAGGTTTTTAATCGTCAGGAACTGGCTGGTGTCACGCTGTTGAATTGACGGTTGTTGCACTTGAGGTGCCGGTTGAGAAAAGAAACTCTGTATGCGATGATAGGCCCCGGCAGATTCTTTGGTAAGGCCTACTATGTATGGTATGGAACGGAACAATTCACTGAAACTCATAACGCCAAATACAACCAGGGCCAGGCTTTCACCTTCCAGCTTGCCATGATTCGTCAATATCAGGCCCCAGACTGCGTAGATCAAAACCAGCGAAACACCCCCCAGCTGGGTAACCCGCCATTGAGAGGATCTGTTTTTTAAATCTTCGGACTCGGCTGAATGGAGGAGCTTCTGTGCCAGCTTTGCATCCTGGTCAAACACAGCCGCATCTTTCAATCCCCGGGCATAGTCCAGCGCCCGGCTTTCAATATCTGTTAGTCCGGGAGGGTCCGGGAGTTGCCCGTAAAACAGCCACGGCAAAGCAATGACCAGCCATAAGAGCAAGATAAACAGCCATCTGGGAGAGATGGAATTGAATGGAGGGATGAAAGGTAGGACAACAACAGCGATGACTGCTGCAAATTGTGGCCAGACGATTTTAGGGCCAACACTGTCCAACCTTTCCGTATCGGCATCAAATGTCCGAAGCACCTCGCCTGAATGCAGTTGGCGAAGTGTTCGGGAATCCTGTTGGCTTAGCCGGTCGAAAATGGCTAAACGAATTTTCTTAAAAAACAGCAAGGCGATATAATGGGTTACCAATCGTTCAACATACCGCAAAGCCGGTCTGGCCAGACCAAAAAAGCGAACGCCGGCAACGAGGACATGCAGGGCTGAAATAGGGGTCTGTATGGCGCATCGTGCCAACAGCATGGCACTGATGACCATCAATCCCATCTGGCTGAAATGCGCCGCCACGGTGATCACTGCAGCAAAAAAAACGATGAAGCCCAGCCTGGGGGAGCGTTTTGGGGTCGGGATCTTCTCGCTTTTTTGACTATCATGCGGTGGCACGTCAGGAAGGTGAGTGTCAAAAAGGAAACTCCGGGCCAGCGGAGCAGCACTTTCAGCATCCATCAAGGTATGGCGTGCGGTACCAAGCTGTCTGATATAGCTGAACAGCTCGGGAACGAGGATCAGCACCATCAGCGCCTTTTGATAGGAAAACAATCCTTCACTGAGGCGGATTCCCAATATCACAGCCACCATGGCGACACTGATGGACGCCATCAACTCCAGGGCAAAAGACGAGACGAAAACCAGTTTCAAAACCCCCATTGTCAGGTCCCGGAACCTGTCTGCACGTTTCTTCAACGATTCCCTGAAACGGTCTCCCGCTCCCAGCTGCCGCATTGTTTCGCTACCCGCTATGATTTCAATAAAGTGGCGCCTGATAGACCGCAATTCCCCCCACTGTTGGTTCTTCTTTCTGCGAGAGAGGCTTCCTGTCAATACCAGAAGAAGGATCGTAGCAGCGGCCGCCAACAACAGGATCAAACCGGAAATAAGGTCGATATAAAAAATAACCAGCAACAGGACAGGCGGTACAACCATCGCTTTCCTGAAAACGGGGAGGTAGACACGGTAATACTCCCCGATAGATGTGATGGCGCGGGTAAATAGCGAACTGAAAGCCTCTCCGTCGACTGCATTCCGGTTTTGTGAGATCTTGCTGATAACACTTTGGCGCAACTGTTTCTCGCACATTGTCCCTGCCGTCAGCGTGATATGACTTTGTATCAGCTCTGCGACCAACCGCGCAGCCAGACTCAGTCCAAACAGCAGATAGTAGAGGTTATCAATATCATTTTGAAGCAGTACACCGGCGAGGATGACAGAGATGACCAATGCGAGCAGGACCGTTCCAGCCGCCTCCAGAACGGTCGCTCCAATATAAACAGGCGTTTGTTTTTGCCCCGTTTGAGGTTGTGTGTTTAAAACGTCTTTTAACAAGGATTCTTTCATTGCATCGTCGCTTCTTCAATTGTGATTTCTTTT
>JAKSDL010000851.1 GCA_022360105.1 Pseudomonadota bacterium | reverse complement strand
ACTTTGTGTCCGGCATCCTTCAAAAACTCCAATATAAGCGGTTAGTGTTTCAGAAACTTCATACATGATGAAAACGCCGAGGATGATAGCCAGCATGCCAGCGCCAAAGCTTATGTAGCGTACTGCGCCTACCCAGCGATTCTCAGCGATCGCTAGCGGCCATGATGCTGCCATAGTGAGTAAGCCCATGCCGAGAACGGATCCCAGTCCAAACAGGACTACATATACCAAGGCCTCTGCAGCCGAATGCGTCATTGCTACGGCAAGCGCCAATAGCGAGGCGGAGCCCGCGGCGCCATGCATGAGACCGACGGCCAACAAGCGAAAAGGCGGGTGGCTGTGCTCGTGGGCTTGATGGTCGTGGTCAGTCAGTAATTGATGGTCTGTGTCATGGGTATGGAAGTGGACGTGGCTCTTGCCGTCTTCATGTTTGTGGGCATGTAAATGCACGGATTGCTGCCGAACGCGGTAGAACACATGGATACCAAGGGCGATCAACATACCGCCTACGGCAAATTCCAACCATGCGGCAGCCACGTCGGTTAGGGTCAAGTCCAACACAATGATGGTGCCACAAATCATCAGCAACATCAGCGAATGACCACTGCCCCAAAATACTCCGCTACGGAACAGTGACTTTCGGGTTGCCCCTTTTTTGATCGTCATAGCGCCTACTGCAGCTATGTGATCGGGTTCAAGCGCATGCGACATGCCGAGAAAGAAACCTAGAACCAGTATTTCAAACATTATCTTTCCGTATCGTAAGGTGAATTCATGCGTTGCCGACGTGTTTCAGCTGGTGACCTGTTTTTGTTACCCGACACAGCGTTTAACGCATCGAGGATCGAATGTGCTTCCTCAGTGCTGAGCTGCTGCATCGCAAATCCCTGATGGATCAGAACCCATTGGTCGACTAACGACGCTATCGACTTACCGCTCGTCAGCAGCACGCGAGCGTTAGCTTCCAAAGGGATCCCGGCCTGCGCAACCAAGATCAGGTGT
>JAKSDL010000419.1 GCA_022360105.1 Pseudomonadota bacterium | reverse complement strand
TGGATTTGGGAGCAGACCTGTTGGTTGCTTTATGGTTCGTTGGTGGGTTCGTCTCTTCGTTCCTTAACCCACCCTACATCTTTCAGACACTTTTCTTCTAACAATCTGTGTTGCTTCGCAACAGTTCAATATTTTGCAGATCGTATTGGCTTGATTTTTATGCTGACAGCTCGGCTATGTGGTTAAGAGTTTCCGGATGTAAGTTAACAAGATGCAGTAAAGTCACTGCTTGCTCATTTGGTTTGCTTCTACCTTGCTCCCAGTTTTCCAATGTCCGACTTGAAATGTGTAAATACCTTGCAAATACTTGCCTGGACATTTGATACTTCTCACGGATTTTTCTTATGTCAGATGGAGATATCTCCAACGGTTTTGGAGCTTTGACTTTATGAGTTTTTAACGTCAGTTTTCCTTGATCATGATTTTTGGCTTCAATAAGGCTTGACGACAACTCAGAGAATAGATCACGTTTGCTCATTTCGCCATTCCTCCATAAATTGTTTCAATTTTCGTTTTTGATCTTCTGTTAAATCAACTGCTTCGTTTTTTGCATAAAGGGTTAAAAGATAAAACCGATTTTTGATATTAAATTTAATGCTTGAATCAACAAATATCCGCCTCATAGGCTATTCATACGCAATATGCGTATAGTAATCAAGGAGATTTTTGCATCGATTGATTAACATTCGGTTTTCACAGTAAGCTTCCAACGGATACCATCGGCGTTCGAAAAAGAGAGGGCTAACACGATTTTCCCTTTTGGGGAGTAGATGAGGATGGTTGCATATAAATCGATCGTTTAGATAGAGATGGATTCTCATTAACAGGCGAGATGATCGGCGGCCACGCAGGGCCGCCCTACCGTACCCCCGGAAACATTCGGAATTGTGACTAATTCAAACGTTTATCCCCTGTCGCAAAAGAAAGAAGACGTTTTTTGATGACGTATTACAATCTCTTCCATTACGAATAATTCCGAAGGTAGTGGATTGGGGTGGGGAGGGTGGACTTTCTATCCATGCAAGACAGGTGATCCTCAGCTTGATCTTGATTTATTCCATGGACTGATACGATTTTATCTTTACCTTCTCCGAATTTTAAGCAGATTACCGGGATTGGTTCGTTGAGTTTGTTGTAGAGGTCTTGTGCTGTTTCTTTGTCTCCTCCGTCGATAACAAGACATTGGGGTTTTAGTTTGTGAATTTGCATCAACCGGATGACCATGTTCAGAAGTAGCTCGCTCTCATTCGAGGCTTCGGGAGTCATTTCCAGTTTGTAGATTCTTTTGGGGTAGGGTTCGGACCAGTCTCGGGCGCTGCTTGCAACTAATAGATCTTTCGAATTATTCTTGTGTTTGTTGCTGACGAACAACACGTCCATGTAACGATATTTGCGCTTGGTGTAAGTAAATACATGGGATTGCCCGGTGGCTTTGAATTGTGCAATTTTCTGATTGAAAAACTGTCTGGCTTCCTCTTCAATAGTCACGATCCAGTTTTTATTTTCATCCTTGAACATCTTTCGGGCATTCAATCCGTCCGGATGGTAGGAAAACTCAAATCCCATCAGGCTGGCCAAGCGAACCAAGATGTTGGCGGGTTCTGCCTGATAATCGTCACGATAGCGCTGGGCTATGGTTTGAACATCTTCCGACTCATTCATATAACGCTTGAGTCTATTAAATGGCTCTATCTCCACATCAAGTTCGACATGCATTTGCTCGATCAGATTGTCAGCCACCTTAAAAAGAAATCCCGTTCCATCGGAGTAAGCCATCAACTGCCCGCATTCAGGACCATTAGTAATGACATAATTATCATGAGCATAACCTCCACCCATGACGGATAATAACCCGGTAATATTATCGAAGTTTTCGTCGGACTCCTCGTAAAAATCCACACCCATCCAGGGTTTATCGGCGTTGAGATTCTCCAAAGATTGATAGTCATAGATCCAGGGGCCGCCATTTCCAACTTCCAGGTAATACCTGCGAAGTTGTTCCGGCAACTCAACTCCTAACTGTTTTTCAAATGCCTTTATCTCGGCGTCAGATGCTACCGGGTTTATTTTGTATTTATTATGGGAATCCAGTTCTCTTAACTCACCAATCCTTTCAACAATTTCTTTCCACATTTGGTCGATTCCTGGTCAGTTTATATAAAAAGATGTCCGCTCCTGATTCTCAAAATTGGGAACAAGGTAATGCATTCGACTTAAATTTTAACGGTATGTCCG
>JAKSDL010000275.1 GCA_022360105.1 Pseudomonadota bacterium | reverse complement strand
TTACGAATTTCATAAATATATGGCCCGCAAAATGGGAGAAAAAGGCTGGCTTTCCATGAGTTGGCCCCAAAAGTATGGCGGCAGGGAAGCTTCGATCATGGAAATGGTGATTTTTGATGAGGTGATTGGATACTATAACGCTCCAGGCGTCGATGGTTTTGCCGTGGGTATGTTCGCCCCCACGCTGATCGCAGGGGCCACAGAAGAGCAAAAAGATCGATTGTTACCTCCCATCGCCAAAGGTGAAGCCTTTTATTGCCAGGGCTGGAGCGAACCTGATGCCGGTTCGGATCTGGCTTCTTTAACAACCACAGCCATTAAGGAAGATGATCATTATATCATAAACGGCCAAAAAACCTGGACGACGGGCGGACACAGGGCAGAATATATGTTTCTGCTGGCACGAACTGATCCTGAATCAAGACGAGGCAAGGGATTATCGGTTTTTCATCTGAGGATGGATTTACCAGGCATCGAAGTCAGACCATTATTATACATGGATGGAAAACACGTCTACAACGAGGTATTCTTCAACGACGTGAAAATTCCAGCTTCCGATTTGATCGGTGTGGAAGGAGAAGGCTGGAATCTAACCCGACAAACCATGAACTTTGAACGAAGCGGAGCCGGAGGGTTTTCCGGTGCAAAACGATATCTGGAAAAAATCATTGAATATATGAAAACCACCAAGCGCGATGGTCAGGCTCTTTCCAAAGACCCAATCGCCCGTAGAAAAGTTGCTGAAATGTTTATCGCGTCAGAGGTCGGTCAAACCCTGGCATACAAGATTGCCTGGATGCATCAGAAAGGCGATTTTATGGGATTAATCACGGCAGCTTCGGAATCCAAACTGTTTTCCACAGAAATGGCTCAAACCCTTTCCAACTACGCCACCGAAATTATGGGAATGCGCGGACAACTGGAAGAAGGAGAATTCGCACCGTTGGATGGCTCCATGGCAGAACTCTATCAATTCTGCAAAGGTGCCACGATCTTTGCCGGCACCAACGAAATCCAAAGAAACCTGATCGCCTGGACCGGACTGGGATTGCCGCGGTTAAAATTTAAACCATAAATAGCTTTCAGCGGTTAGCATTCAGCTGTCTGCTTATATCGATCTTAATACACATTCATGAAAAATTTTAGAGATCTACAAGTTTGGCAAAAAGCTCATAAATTCACTCTGGACATTTACAAATTATCAAAGTCGTTTCCAAGTGAAGAGAAATTTGGATTAACAAGTCAACTGAGGCGTTCAGCATCTTCAATTCCCACCAATATCGCAGAAGGTTGTGGATATAAAAGTGACAACGAACTCAGGAGATTTCTTCAAATAGCAATGGGTTCGGCGAGCGAATCTGAGTACACCCTTTTACTTGCCTATGAACTCTCATTTGTTCAATCGCAAAGTTATCACGAATTAAATAACGACATTACCGAAATCAAAAGGATGCTTTCATCGTTCATAAACAAGCTCTACAAGAACTAGCTGACTGCTGAGCGCTGAAAGCTGATAGCATCCGAATAAAATGAGGATAAGACATGGACCTTGACTTCACGAAAGAACAAGAAATGCTGAGAAAATCAGTAGACGAATTCATTTCCAAGGAATGCCCGTTTGATACAGTGCGGGAGATAGAGGACAGTGAGGAAGGATTTGATAGGAAAATCT
>JAKSDL010000417.1 GCA_022360105.1 Pseudomonadota bacterium | reverse complement strand
TCTGAACAACCAGAATGCCGGTGATGAATACTTCCTGTTGAATGATAAGCAATTAGCGCAATTGGCAAACGGTCATTTTATTTTTACCAGGGTAAAAGGTCTGGAAGAATATTGCATTTGCCTTTATCGAAAAACCAGCAGATCGATTTATAACAGTTCCGATTTTGAATATGTAAACTCCCTGGTAAAACAGATAAGACAATTGAGGCAAGGTATGCAATCACTGGTTGCAGATAAAAGCCTGGTTCCGATCATCCGTCACATTAGCAACAATCTTGAAAATATCCTCTACATTAACGTCAAATCACCCTATTGTCTTGTTTTTCACGATTCGGACCAGCCCAATGACAGGGAGGAATTCCGTATTTCACTGCAAAATCTGACTTACTATTTTAAAGAAGAAGACCTCCTGCAAGTACACAGGTCCTACCTTATAAATCCTTCCAAAATCAAATCCTTCCATCGCAAACCAACATCTGCATACGAAGTCATCATCCAGGGGACATTTCATTCGGAAATTCGAATACCTGTAGGAAGGGGGTATATAGAAAAATTAAAAAGACATCTTGGTCAGAGTTTGGAAATTTAATGGCTGCTTAACATCTCAACATGAGACGTTCACAACTTTCCCCTCGCTTATCCAATCAATTTAGTCTGCTGTAATTCAAACACTTTTCTCCTCAAATTTGAGCCATTCAGCTTGTTCACAGGGGTGTTCAGAACTCCATTCTTGATCGCAAATATGCATCGTGCATAATTCCAGTCAGTGGAAAATAGAAACCCACCACTGAACGTCTCCGGTTTATACCCGGAGAAAACACCTCAACAAAAAAAGGAGATTTCAATGAAACGAAGAGAATTTCTCAAAAAAGCCGGTGTTACAGCTGGCACAGCAGCAGCTGTTACCACCATTGCTGCACCAAACATAATAGCCAAACCCAAATATCGATGGAAAATGGTATCCACCTGGCCCCCGAAGTTTCCACTATTCCAAACAGGAGCCGAGAGATTTGCCAGGAGGGTAAAAGAGATGAGTGAAGGGCGAATGCAATTCAGTGTAATGGCTGGTGGTGAGTTAATCCCGCCCTTGGGAACCTTCGATGCAGTATCAAAAGGTACAGTGGAAGCCGGAACCGGAGCCGCCTATTATTGGGCAGGGAAAACAATTGCGGCACAATGGTTCACCGCAGTTCCGTTTGGGATGAATGCTCAGGGAATGAATGCCTGGTACTATGCCGGTGATGGTATGAAGCTGTATGAGGAAACCTACGCGCCATTTAACCTGGTAGGAAGACCATACGGGAATACCGGCGTTCAGATGGGCGGATGGTACAACAAAAAGATCAATTCGTTGAGAGACTATAAAGGACTTAAAATGCGTATTCCCGGGTTGGCAGGAAAAGTTCTTTCAAAAGTTGGGGGAACTCCTGTCCTTTTGCCGGCCGGTGAAATCTTCACCTCACTTGAGAGAGGCGTTATCGACGCAACGGAATGGGTTGGACCTATGCATGATTTAAGACTCGGATTGCACAAAGCTGCCAAGTATTACTATGCCCCTGGCTGGCATGAGCCTGGCACTGTTTTGGAAGTTATTTTCAATAAGCAGAAATACGAGAAATTACCAAAGGATCTACAACGGGTATTAGATACGGCTGCTGCAGAAAATAACGTCTGGATGCTTTCGGAATTTGAAGCTCAAAACGGTGCTGCGCTGGAACAGTTGATCACAAAATTTAAGGTCAGAACCATGGAATTTCCGGCCGATGTTTTGAAAAAACTAAGAAAAATCGCGATGGAAGTACGAGAAGAAGAAGCAAACAAAGACAAACAGGCTTTGAAAGTCCATCGTGCATTCAACAAGTTCCAACAAAAAGTTGGTGCCTGGGGGGCTATTTCCGAAAAATCGTACCAGAATGTAATTGCCCAAAATATAAGCAAGTAGCTCTGTATCCCCTCTTCGCTGGTATTAGACTCTCCCGTCAATAGTATGGGCACCTTCGTTTGTCTTGTCTCTCCTCCCCAAAGGTGCCTGTATAAGATAGAGACGGCTTTGTTTGCCCCTCCTGACGAAGTCGTCTTTATCAAAACTCAATGTCAATTTGATATTTGTGTCCATCACCAGGACCCGGATCGACTATCAGCCTACTGAAACAATCCTTGCGCCTGGGAGTTTATTTCAGCAAAGAAAACGGGTCTCCAGGCTCGAACCATTATTTAAAAGCTTTCCCAGCATGTGGAGTTTAAAATGAAAGTATTGAAACAGATTTCACATTTAATCGATGAATTAAATGAAAAAGTCGGAATCTTCGTATCGTGGATCACGGGAGTACTGGTCCTAATTATCGTTTTTGATGTGATCATGAGATACGCATTCAACGAGACCTTTGTGTTTGTGCAGGAACTGGAATGGCATGTGTTCTCGTTTATTTTTCTGATTGGTGCCGGTTACACCTTGAAACACGATCAACATGTACGAGTCGATGTATTCTATCAGGCCATGAATCAAAGAAAAAAAGCGATCGTAAATATCTCAGGTACCCTGCTTTTATTGATTCCTGGTTGTCTTATTGTACTGAAAAGCACTATTCCCTGGACGGTTACAGCCTTTGAAATTATGGAAACATCCCCTGATCCCGGTGGTATACCAATGAGATTCATTCTCAAATCGTTTGTACCTATCGGCTTTTTCCTGGTCTTCCTTCAGGGAATCTCAATGCTTATCACTTCAATGTCACAACTCATCGAAACCAAGGCTAATCAGCCGAAATTTTAAGATATTAAATTGTTACGGGAATCATTATGTTAATTGATTTTTTACCTGCGATCTTTGCAGACTATTTAGCCGGTTGGCTGTTTCTGGTATTAACCATTCTTTTGATGGCTGGATATCCGGTGACGTTCACGTTGTTGGGAACCGCCCTTATATTTGGCATCATCGGTTTTGATTTAAGCTTTTTTGATCTGCTTCCCTTAAGAATCTGGGGAGTGATGAGGAATGTAACCCTGATGGCAGTTCCCTTATTCGTTTTCATGGGAGTAATGCTTGAAAAATCGGGATTGGCTAAAGATCTCCTGGAGACTATGGGACAGCTGTTCGGAAGAGTCAGGGGAGGTCTTGCCATCTCAGTAGTTGTGGTGGGTGCGTTATTGGGGGCGTCTACCGGAGTTGTTGGAGCCACAGTCGTAACTATGGGGTTGCTCTCCGTTCCCGTTATGTTGAAACAGGGATATAACAAGGAATTAGCTACCGGTACGGTATCAGCCTCCGGTACTTTGGGACAGATTATTCCTCCAAGCATCATCCTGGTATTATTGGGGGATATACTTGGTGTCTCCGTAGGCGACCTGTTTATGGGCGCAGTAATTCCAGGGTTGGTTTTGGTTACCCTGTACATAATCTATATTGCCCTTGTTGCTTACTTCAAACCGGATTTAGCACCAGCGATGAAGGGGGTTCAATTTAATAAAGAATTTTACATTCATGTTTTAAAAGTCTTGATCCCACCTTTGGCTTTGATGATAGCGGTTCTCGGTTCCATCTTTGCTGGTATTGCAACCCCAACCGAATCGGGAGCCATGGGTGCAGCAGGAGCGACTCTACTGGCAGTTTTTAATAAAAAATTTTCTCTGGAAGCGCTGAAAGGAACCATGCAGGATACGACCAAACTGACCTGTATGGTTTTCATCATTTTGGTTGGTGCCAACGCTTTCGGACTTGTTTTCAGGGGATTGGGAGGAGATGAATTGATCAGGGAATTCATCAATCACCTTGATATGGAAGGTTGGCAAGTAGTCTTTATTGTCATGTGCCTGATCTTTGTTCTTGGTTTTTTCCTGGATTTCATAGAAATCTGTTTTATTCACATTCCTGTGCTGGCTCCCATAATTGCTGATTTTGGATTTCACCCGCTTTGGTTTGGAATTTTATTTGCGGTCAACCTGCAAACATCGTTTATGACCCCGCCATTTGGATTCTCGCTGTTTTATCTAAAGGCTGTCTGTCCCGGGGATATAAAAACCATGCATATCTACAGGGGTATTATTCCCTTTGTTGTCGTTCAGTTGATAGGTTTGGCTATCATAGCTTTTTGGCCTTGGGCAGTTTTCTGGTTGCCGGAACAGGTATTTGGAACCTTATAGGAAAGATGAAAACACACATTAAACTGACTTTATCCGGGCTATTCCTGGTTATATTTTCGCCTTCACCAGCCTTGTCCGGGGAAGGAGACACTCCCCAATGGCAAGCTTTCATGCGTAGGGTCAAATCCGGTAACAATGTGCAGCAGGTCTCTGCTATTGATAACAACAAAAGTGAAAGCATGGTGTTAATTGAAAAAGGCAGATTTTTAATGGGAAATCCGACAGGAAACCTTTATGAAAAGCCTGTTCATCATGTTGTTCTGGATTCATTTTATATTGATAAATATGAAGTAACTGTGAAAGAATACGCCGTTTGTGTGGCTGCTGATAAGTGCAAAGAACCCAGGGCAACACATAAAAGCGACAACTGGAAAAAGGCTAATCGCTTGTCTCACCCGGTCAATGGGGTAGATTGGGAAAATGCCCGGAATTTCTGTACGTTTGTCGGGAAGCGGCTCCCAACCGAGGCAGAATGGGAAAAAGCGGCAACCTGGAAGGATAATAAAAAATATACTTATGCAACAGGTCAATCAAAAATTTCCTGCGATGACGCCGTGATGGACGCTGGTGGACCGGGTTGTTTGGTCGGGACAACCTGGCCGGTAGGCAGTAAAATCAAAGAAATTAATGGCACATTTGATATGGCTGGAAACGTCTGGGAGTGGGTATCCAATTGGTACGGCAAATATAAAGCGGGAACCTTTATTAATCCAAAAGGTCCTACCCCCGGATCGAGCAAAGTGTTCAGGGGAGGAAGCTGGATTCTTTACTCCCATCTGATGCGCTCTACCAGAAGATACTTTGCTCATCCCCTAAGTCGCAGTGACAGTATCGGTTTTCGTTGTGCTGCTAATCCTTGAAAGATGATCCTTCAGCTAAACTTCAGCTCCAAGGGAGTATTCCAATGTTTGCTTAATAATCGCTTCTTCAAGACAAAATCTGATTGTATTCGAGGGCAGACGGTAGGGTGCTCCTACCTGGCGCCTAAAGGCCGCTGCAATGCAAAAAACCTGGAAGATTATGCATAAACGTCATTCATAGATACAAACCCGTTTAAGTATTTTGTTCATTCTCCCAACCCACTCCTCCGGCGGCCACCTAGGGCCGCCCTACCATTTGTGTTCTGCTTCAATCAAGGTTCCGGAGAACTGATAGTCTGAACCAAATGACATCAAGCCTACGTGGCCGCCCAAGAAATAGCTTATTGCAGGGGCGTATCCATACAAGCACTTGCCGGGGCTTGATTTACAATATCCCCTGGCTGGCGATCATGATGACGCCTGCAACGATGATATAAAAGAAATCAATCGCAATTGCAGCATGACTCTTTTTTACAAATCCACCCATGGAGGCTGTAAACGCAGCCACAGCCAATATGGCCAGGATGGCTGTAAACAGTGCATTGACTGCCGCTGTCATGCCGATAACCAAGGCCAGTATAAAAAGTGCCAATAATTGGGAAACCATGGCAAACACCGGCATTTTGTCTGCGCTTTCCAAGGATACACCGGAGCCATCTGCCCATTTCTTGCCAAACAGTTTGGGGCTATACCATGCCCAACCCGCCAAAAATGAAACTACTGTGCCGACAACTACAGGCAGCCAGTGAACATTCGCAAATTCCTGCATATTTAAATCCTCTGAATTGATTTTGATTTTATTGATAAATTCTATCCAGACACTCCAGGATAGCTGCCCAACCTCCTTCGTGATTCGATCGCGATTCTTCACTTGGAAATTTCACATGCGTCAGGTCAATTTCCGTGCCGGCTTCCATTTCCTTCAAATTGATGGTCACTGTTGAACCATCTATCGAAAAAGGGGATTCCCAGGTAAAAACAATCTGGTTGTGAGGAGACAAAGTTAAATACTCTCCACCGTGAGGAATTTCATTTTTATCCGGGGTTGCCATAATAATGGTAAATCGCCCCCCAACGCGAGCATCAACTTCAGCTTTTGGAACGGACATGCCTGCGGACGGCAGCATAAATTTGGCAAGCATCTCCGGATTGAGCCAGGCATTATAAACCGATTCGATGGACGCATTGATTGTACGTTTCACGTTTAATGATAATTCAGTCATCTTTTTTCTCCTCTGACAGAAGTTTTTCCAAATTATCCAGTCGAAGATCCCAGATCGAACGCAGGTTTTTAAACCACTTATCTATCTCGGTTACTGGAGCCAGGTTAGCTTCAATCAAATGAACACGACCCAAGGTTTTTCGCGTAATCAAACCGGCTGCTTCAAGCACCTTTATATGCTTTGAAACGGCATTTAAGCTCATATCGTAATGCATGGCCAGGTCAGATACACGAGTAGGACCTTCCTGAACGAGTGTCGTCAGGATCGAGCGCCGAGTTGGATCACTGGCAGCTTTTAAAACATTTGAAAGCTGTTTTTCATTTAATTGCTCAACCATATGGTTGAATATATCAGGCTCCAAATAATAGTCAACCATTTAGTTGAATATTATTCAATAAAGATTTATATGACTGATTTTTATAAATAAAAATTTTAACTCGATCGCGAAAGGATCAATTGATCTTCACTGAAGCTTAATTGGCAATAAGGACTAACAGCCCTTTGCCACCAATTGACAAGCTAGATTGTCTCATTACCGGTCACAGCGGGGAGGCTTATGATGATCGAAGTTCCTTTGCCAACACCATCGCTTTCCGCCCAGATTTTGCCCTTCATTTCTTCAATGAAGCTGGCGCAGGTGTGTAGCCCAAATCCATTTTTGTCCGTTCTGGAGGAATAGCCGTGAGCAAAAATTTTGGTCAGATTTTCTGCTTCAATTCCTTCACCGGTGTCAGTTATGACAATCTGCACACACTCTTCATTTCCTTCTAAAAAGAAAGCTATATTTCTATTTCCTTCATCTGTTTGTTCAAGCGATTCAATGGCATTTTCAGTAATCAGATCGATGGCATAAAGCAATTTGGTGCGTTGAGCCACAACTTTTGGGACCCGGGTGTAATGTTTAGACACTTTGATTCCCCCTGAATCCAGGTCTTCTTTGCGAAGAGTGGATATCTCATCCAGGATGGATTTCGGGTCCTGTTCCATATTAATATCTACAGCACCGGAAAAGCTCTGGTGCTGAGTCTTTACAACCCTGGTGATAGAATCGGCTTTTTCCCTAAGCTGTTTCAAGTGCTTTTGAGTTGACGTGTGATCTGTTTTAAACGAATCGCCCAAAATCAGGTAGTATTCGATCAGCTTTTTTGCCCGGGCATCATTCATCATGAATTCTTCGAGTGAATCCAGGTTTTCTTTTAGGACAGTATTGGCTTCAATTAAGGAATTCACTGCAGAATTGCTGTGAAGCTCGGTTAATAGATCAATTGAGGTTTTAAGGCTGTTCAAGATATTGCCGATAACATGCATGGTATAATTGGCAATATCCGCCATACCGGCTTTGTGGGCTTTTTGCACGAGTTGTTTTTGGGCGATTTCCAGTTCGCTTTCCGCCCGTTTACGTTGGATTGCCAAAGTGATTTGATCCGCCACTGATACCAGCATATCGATATGATTTTGATTATATTCGTCTTTGGACTCATAGTTGTTCAATACCAAGGCGCCCAGGGTTTCATCCTTGCTTTTTAAGGGAATCCCTAACAAGGTTTTTGACCAGAATCCCAAAGGTTCTTTATGACCGCGTTTACCAACAAGTTCCTTTTGCTCTGCTTCGTCAAGTAAAAGGATTTCTCCTCTTTTAATAACTTCATGAGTTAGGGAGGGCGATTGACTGGCATTTTTCACAGGAGAGATATTCCTAATAAAGTCATCACTTGAAAACTTGAAATCCAGAACATCCGTTTTTTCGTCATACAAGGCAAGGGAAAAGTTCGGTACATCAAACAATTTGCTTATTGATGTTTTGATTAAAGTATAAAGCTGTTCCAGATTATCGGCGGTATGGATCGCGTTTGAGATGCTATACAGCGTTGAAATCAAGAGCTCCCTTTGTTGCAACTCTTCTGCTGCACGCTTCTTGACAGTTATATCAATTGCATTTCCTACCAATCCTATGATTTTACCTTCCATCCTTACAGGCACTACCATGTTTTCGTAGTGACGTATATTGCCGTTAACATCAAGATCGTATTCGGTACTAACAGTCTCACCTGCAAATACCTTGTTATTATTTTCAGTCCACTTGTTTACCAAATCCTCGGATACTCCCAAGCCGCTGATATGGAGATCAACAACGTTTCCCACTGCTTTGCGACTCGCCGCGTTTTGGATAGTATAATTGTTCTCTGTATCCATGGCCCAGCACTCCAACGGCAGGCTATCCAGGATTGTACTGATATAGGATTCCCTTCTTTTATGAGCTGTCTCTTCGTTCTTTCTTTCAACGATCTGGTTACTCAAGCTCTGGTTAAGCTGACGGATAGTATCAACAGCAGCTTTTAGTTCCCTGCCCTGCCTTTTCACTATCACCAACAACCAAACCGAAATAAATGACAGCATGGCAACCAGGATAATTAAACCGGCAGCAACAAACGACTCGCCAACAGGTTTTGCCATCGACGCTGTCATACTCTGGCCGTTAGCTGTTGAGAAAACAATGGAAACAGCCAGCAACATCCAGCATATTAACACCGATTGTAACAATTCTGTTGAGAACCGTTTCATTATGAACCTATAATTCACATCATCTCCTGATTCTACTTGAAGTCAAAAAATCGAATGTAACTATTATTATTTTGAAGCAGCTTTGTCCTTCCAATCCGCTTTTATTATCAAAGCTTAGTAGCGTTATATCGAAATTAGAACGGAACATAAAATTGTATTCTGTCCTTTTAATTAACAAGGTATCGGGCACAGCCGGTTTGACAGGCCCTGGACTTGGGTTTGCGCTACAAATCTGCAGGGATCGGTCCGTTTTTTTCCGGTGATCAAGGGGAAACCAGGTATCTTTGTATCGATCAAAATTAGAGCGTAAGTCACACCTATTGATACAGCCGGGCTGGATTTCTTCCTGGGTCTTAAAAGAAGCCGGATTGTCCTGTAATCACCCTGGCTGAAAATGAGACTTGGGGATAGGTTTACTTTTTAGCACAGCATTTTTTATACTTCAAGCCGCTCCCACACAGGCAGGGATCATTACGTCCCAATCGTTGATGCTTCCGGGAAATTTCCTGAACTGAATTTTTTACTGCTTCTGAAGGCGTTGGATTGAACTTCCCGGCAAGCTCTTCAAAAACAGAATTTGTTTGATGATAAAATTTCTTCCAGCCTTCGCATAAAACACTTAGATTGGCAGCTCGGTGCTTTGGACAATCTCCCTGGCATAAGGATATAAATTCACAACCGGTGCATTCGCCATGAACGTTTTTCTTCTCTAATCCGAATTGCCGATAACCGGCTTTCTTTCCCAGATCGCGCCAGCTGTCAGTTAATACATTCCCCAGTTTGTTGGAGTGATCCACATAAAAATCACAGGGATACACATCACCGTTGTACTCAACCACAAAATACTGACAGCAGTTTTCATCCATGGTACACATGGTTGATCTACCGGTGACTTTCTTCTCCACTATGGCATCAAACAAACGAACTGAAACTTTGCGAACATCCTGGGGATACCAGGCATGGAACAGCTCAGATAAAAATTTTCCCCATTCTTCTCCATTGATAGCATATGGTTCCGGCTCACCTTTTTGGTTGATTTCTACACAGGGAATGTATTGATGATAGTTATGCCCCCGGTTAACCAGGTATTGATAAACCTGTTTCGCCGCATTCACATTTGCCTTACTGACCAAAATCAGAATGTTGCATTCAACATGGTGTTTTTCCAGTAATTCAATTCCCTGAATAACACGAGCATGGGTGGATTTGTTGTCAATAGTCTTGCGAAAACGGTCGTGCAGGGCTGGTGGACCATCCAGACTGCAACCAACCAGAAAATTGTATTGGGCAAACAAGCGTGCCATCTCTTCGTCGATCAAGGTAGCATTGGTCTGTAATCCGTTGCCAACGACTGCCCCGTCTCCACCATATTTCTGCTGCAACGATATGACACGCTCAAAGAAAGGTGTACCTGCCAATGTAGGCTCACCGCCCTGCCAGGTAAATGAGTAGAGGGGTTGCGAAGTGGACATATAGCTTTGGACCAGTCTTTCCAGAACTTGCTCGGACATCCTGTGTCTGCGGCTTTGTGGGTAAATTCTTTGCTTTTCCAGGTAGAAACAATATTGACAATTGAGGTTGCAATCCGCAGAGACAGGCTTTATCAGCAGTGAAAACGGTCTTTCCATTGATACATTCGCAGTTATATTTGGTCAGGTTTGAGCATGCCAACTGCCTTGGCAATTCATTTTCTCTGCTATAACCATTCCGGATTGGGCCGCATCATTTTAGCATCAACCTCTTTGTACCACCGGTGCAGCATTGATCTTAGCTCGTTTGTTTTACCAGGCATTTTTTCTGACAAATCTGTAGCCTCTCCAATATCAGTTGCCAGATCAAAGAGTTCAACATTATTGTCTTCGAAGTATTCGATCAGTTTAAAATTACCCAATCGGACAGCGGCCGCCGGTTTGCCTTTCTGGTTGCTATAGTGAGGGTAATGCCAGTATATGGCGCCTCGCTTAAAAGTTGTATCTCCTTTTAAGAGTGGCACCAGGCTTTTTCCATCTCTGTGTTGGTCAGGCATTGCAGAAAGCCCTGCCATTTCCAGCATAGTGGGGTAAAAATCTGTGGATGTAACAGGTTCATTGCAGACAGAACCGGGAGTGGTGACACCCGGCCATCGGATCAACATAGGCTCCCTGATTCCCCCCTCATAAAGCCATCCCTTGCCTGCTTTTAAAGGAGCATTGCTGGTTGGGGTTCCCTCTGTAATGCTTAATCCTCCGTTGTCCGACATTAAAATGACGATCGTGTTTTGATCCAGGTTTAGTGCTTTCAGCTTACCCAAAACCCTGCCCACATTGTCATCCACAGATTTAATCATCGCGGCGTAAACGGGGTTTGACTGCTTGTATCGTTCGACAATAATATCATCGTCCGTCTCTTCCAATACCCTATGATTTTTATCATAAGCCTGGGAGAGCCCCATCTTTTTCGCCTTCTGTTTGAAATATTGAACATCTTCTTTCTTGGCCATGAGAGGCGTGTGGACCGAATAAAAGGAAAGATAGAGCAAAAAGGGATCGTTCCCCTGTTGCTCAAGGAAGCTGATTGTCTCATCACCAAGGCGATCTGTCAGGTATTCGCCTGGCGATCCATCCGTCAGTTTTGGATTTCCATAAGGAGAAAAATAGCCTTTTTTCGGATGGCCGGCTTTATATCCACCTTTATTGATCTCAAAACCGTTGTTTTCAGGATAATACGCTTCTGATCCAAGATGCCATTTCCCTGCGTAAAACGTATTGTAACCTGATGCCTTCAAGGCTTCGGCAATAGTAAGTTCTTCTTTTGGCAGATAATTGAGATAGTCGGCCGGCAGCATTTTTTTCTCATTTCGATTGGTAAACCAATCTGTGACATTCATGCGTGCCGGGTACTTGCCGGTTAAAATGCTTGCTCGTGTTGGAGAACACACAGGTGAAGCTGCATAAGCATTGGTAAACTTTACACCATCTTTTGCCAAGGCATCTATATTCGGACTTTCATAAAAGTCACTGCCGTAGCATCCCAAATCCCGCCAACCCAAATCATCCACAAGAATGAAAAGAAAATTTGGTCTTTGCCCGGAATTACTTTTGCTCAAAAAAGACGAACATCCGGGAATAGACATGGATAGAGCACCCATTCCCATAAATTTCAGGAAATCCCTTCTACTTGATTGATCCATTTTAATATGTCTGTTCTCTGGTAAAGTTAGTATGCGTGATTATCCTTTAACCCGTGTCCAACGCTCTTTTCGACCTAAAATTGATATTCCGATATAACCTTTCACATAAAGCACATTTTTACCTTTCATCCACATGATACAACTGTAGGTTTCACCACTTGAAGGATCATAAATTTCACCGTCTACCCATTCATCGCCATCCCAGCTGAAATTTGAAATGATATCCAGGCCCCAGAGTTTGTTGCTCCTTTTTTCAGGGTCAGGATTGTTGATATCAAGCTCATCCGGATCATTGGTCCAAACAATCTTTCCATAAAACTTGTCTTCTTTTTTATAAATTTCGATTTTTGCATCTTTGGAAGCCGTCCACCAAAGGCCCAGGGCATCTTCCGCTGATGAAGCATAAACACTTAACGTCGTGACCAATGAAAACAAAACAAAACCAATAACAATGAAAATCACTCGCTTAATCATGATTTATCTCCATTTGCATAAATTCGCGACTGCCGGTTGTGACACTACTAAAACAAAATTAGGTTGCTTTGGTTTGAACCCGTGCGTTTAAATGAGACACGTGTTTCAATAGTAAACATAGTTCTCTTTATGTCAAGTGCAAATTAAACCTGTAAAATCTTTAAAGGCTCTACCTGTGGAACCAGGGGAGAGATATGTCAGGATATCAATAGTTCTCTTGTCTATCAAAAACTCGGAGACCGGTCAAAAAATAGATGGTGCGCAGATTCAGGCATTTAAATATTGGAAAGAAATAGGGAAGGACCAGGTTTTGGTTGGATCGAAACAATGCAATAACGTTATCTTCAAGAGAAGTCAGGACCGATAGATGTTGCTAAAACATGCTTCTCCATGATGATCATAATCACTCTGAATCCCTGGTTAAAATCGTCGTCAGGGTCAAAAGGAGGGATGTGCAAGCGATACATGTTTTCAACTTCTCCATGTGGTTTTAAGTCGTCGTATTCAGTCCCCTCACGGCAAACCTCCAGCAAAACTCCCTTGATTGACCTGGCAGTTTCCCGTTTACCACTCTTTAAAAGCGATTTCATGAACAGGATTGCTTCATCCAGATAATTCAGTTTTCTATTTTTCGATTTTTTTTCCATACAACCATTTTTAAACCAAAAAGCTAAGCTGTCAATTTTTAATAAGCTATGGGTACACCTGGAGCCTAAGGTTTAACTACCCACAAATTCTGCCGGTAATAACTGCCGTCCCTGCGGCAATGTGATTTAGTTAAGGGAAACTAACCAAAATGTCATTCTGAACACGAGAAGCGAGGCTCGCAGCTTTGAAAAAGAACCTCTCGGGGACTCTGACAGACCCCTTCGCATTGGTTCAGGATGACATGCAGTCCCGATTCTTTTAACTAAATGACATTGATTCCTACGGGACTCAATTTGGCATCACCCATTAACTCTTGCTATAGGGTTATCTACTGATATTACAGAATTTAGGGAGGCAGGAGGAAAATTTCCCTTATTTATGCTAAATGTTTTAAATTGAAAGACTATTCGTTCCAAAAGGCTGTGGATTTCAAAATAAAAAAAGGAATTTTATGAATCCGACTTCAAGAATTTTCATCAGGAATTGGATTCCGCAAATGTTCCTACCGGTTTGTTTGATTTTGCTTGCATCATGTCAGCAACAGGATCTTCCAAAATTACGTCCCATAGCGAAACACGGTGTCCTGGACTTACGACAATGGAATTTTCAAAAAGATGGCATTGTTTCTCTTAACGGCCAATGGTCATTTTACTGGCAGGAGTTACATGCGCCGGCTGATTTCGAAGAGGCCGAACCATCCGGTTTTGTTGGACAACTATCCGTTCCAGGCCGCTGGGATGGGTATGAAACTAAGCGTGGAGAACTTCCGGGTAGTGGTTACGCTACTTTCAGACTTCATATTATCACCAGTCCCGCAAAGGAAGCGTTTGCTCTGAAAATTCCGGAAATGGCCACTTCATACAAGATGTGGGTTAATGATAGTCTGGTAGCGCAGAATGGAATTGTCGGAAAAAGCCCGGAGACATCTAAACCACAATTTTTGCCCAGTGTATCTTCATTTTCAGTGGAATCCGAAGATATCTATCTTACTCTCCAGGTATCAAACTTCAGTCACAGAAAGGGAGGAGTCTGGTTACCAATTGAGTTTGGAACTGAAACCGATATCAGAAAAAAAAGAACGGCGAATGTAGCATTTGATTTGTTTCTGTTTGGTGGTCTGTTGATCATGTCGTTTTATCACTTCGGTTTGTTTCTTTTAAGACGATCCGACCGATTCACGATCTATTTCGCCCTGGTCTGCCTTGTGGTTTCTGTTCGGACGCTAATAGTCGGAGAACGTTTCATTATCTGGTTATTTCCCAGCTTTCACTGGGAGATATTTCAGAAAATGGAATATATGTCTTTATACTCGGGTATCCCGCTATTCTATCTGTTTGTTTCATCACTTTATCCTGAGTTTTCAAAGCGAGTAGGAGTGTTCCTGGTTTGGGTAAGTGCCCTGTTTTGTCTGTTTGTCCTGGTTACACCTGTCATTATCCACTCACATGCCATCGTTTTGTATCACCTGATGATGGCCCTGCTGGGTTTGTATATTCCTTACGCGTTAACCAAAACCATTCTCCACAAAAAGGAAGGCGCCATTTTGTTTTCAGCCGGTATCGTTATTCTGTGTGTATCGGTATTTTATGAAGTTCTTTCTGAAAACCAGATTTTATATACTATTAATCTTTCTTCCATAGGATTGTTTGTTTTTATATTGGTTCAATCGGTCATGCTTTCTATTCGGTTTTCCAAGGCTTTTACCATGGCAGAGACCCTTTCCGAAGAAT
>JAKSDL010000754.1 GCA_022360105.1 Pseudomonadota bacterium | reverse complement strand
GTGACAAGATAGGATTTAGCACAGTAGAATTTGAAGAGATACGGACAGAAAAGAAAGTCATCGAAGAAGAGATCAAGCAGCTAAAGAAAGAGCTGAGGAGAATAACGAGAAGGCTGGATGGTTTTGATGATAAATCTGCCTGATGGTCTATAAAGTTATGTGAAGCCGGTGGTATGGGGTCACCGGCTTTTTGTGAATAATAGCGGTAGTCATGTGAACACGGATGTCATCGTGGATATTTTGGTGTACCAATCTTCAAAGCAGGCGAATGACATAGTGGTGGAGGATGCTGAGTAAGTAAGAGGTCACACTCAACTAAGCTCAACCAGCTCCCAGTCGGAATCATAGACCAGCTCATGGCTTGCTTGGAGCTTGTTGTTTTCAAGCTCCAGCCATATATTCTGTAGTGCAATGTCAGCTTCAACGGTGTAGATGGGAATGGCGATTCGCTCATCCTTTTTCATGTGCTCCATATCTATAGCGATCTTTGATTTGATTAGTTCCACTAACGTGCTGATGGTATCATCGTCGATGGGCGGTAGCGTGAGTTGGTAGAGCTTTGATAGTTTGAGTGGGATGATGTTGCTAAGAATATCTTTGTAATCGTTCATATCCCGATAGAGTAAATGGTTGATATGATAGTCATCGTGGGCGGTATAGACAAAGCGATTATTGAGCTTCTGAAAGTAGGTACTATTTACAGGACGCCACTGTCTACCTAGGTAATAAAGCTCGGCGATCTCCTGTGGCTCCAATGTATCAAGGCTTTCAACACTGTCAAAATCAATCCATGCAAAATCACCGAAATTGTACACATCAATGTCTACAAGCTTATCAAAATCATTTTTGCTACAGTATGGACAGAGTAGCTTCATGTGATAGGGATATTTTGCTAATGGTGTATAGACAAAATTTATAAAGAGGATGTGGCTGGGAAGACGAGGTAGGCATGTTATAAATTCTTTAAAGGCCATGCCGGATGACTTAACTATGCTCTCACCCTCAACGTATTCCAAGCAGAGGAGGTCTGACGTGTGCTCTTTATTCTCCCAATAAAATCCACGGCTCGGAAACATTTTGCCTTTGATGCTATGAAACATGTTGGAGATTTTTTGCAACATTGAATTTCCTTTATAGTTGACAATATGGCAAGGCAATGGAAAAAAGTACTATAGCATCATCATACTATAAAGATATTATATGGGCAATTGATAGGTGCTGTTTGTCGACTTTTTCCCATCCCCCCGCCCATGATTTTTCTTATTGTCAATAATCGCATTACAGTCATAGATTTACTTCGTTGCATCTACGACTGTGCACCCATGAGACGCTAGAGCCGGCACTCGGCGTGCACATCCTTGCTACGCAAGAAATGTGCTAGCCCCTTAGACCCCCGTTAG
>JAKSDL010000586.1 GCA_022360105.1 Pseudomonadota bacterium | reverse complement strand
GCAAAAACAGTTGTTCCCGGAAATTGAATATTACCGATATTGACGTCCCGACTATTGCCCTGACTTCCCATGTAATGGATACAAACAGAACCAAATGTTTGCGAAGCGGCATGATTGACTATATCGCCAAGCCGATTTCCATTGAAAGCCTGGACATGGTTTTGCAGCGTTGGATTTCAATCCGAAAGGATGAAAAATTGCAAGGACCTGATTTTCAACATGATGGTAATGTTCCTTGTGTTGATCTCAATGTAACTGACAGGCTGCAGCGGGAAATTGGCGAAATTGATTCCTTGATCGGTTTATTCGTAAACGAGATACCGGAAAAAATGCAGTCCATTAAACGAGCTATTTCCTCCGATAAATGCTGTGAGCTGGAACATGCTGCGCATACTTTGAAATCCAATTGTATCACCTTTGGAGCCATGGTTATGGCTGATATCTGCAATAAACTGGAATCCATTGGCAGCGGAGGAACAACAAACGATGCGTATGGTTTGTTTCAGATGCTGGAAACCCAATGCCAGGATGTGATGAATTTTCTCAAAAGCTACTTCCAAATAGATCCAGGTTAGATACAAGTCCCTCCACTTTCCACTTTTCAACTTGCTTATAAAGCACCGATTAGCTTGCAATATACCCTTATATCAGGTATATATCATGCGTATTTCTTTAAAAAGTCGTAGAGAAATCTGAGGCTTGGGTAGTTTAAAATTGTTGATTTTGAATTTTGAAAAACAGGGACCGTTGTTCCTTTTAGTATTTGGAGGAGAAAGGGATAAAATCAACTTTTATTAATTTCGCCTGCAATTTCATGAAAAAACTTAAAAGAGAGGAAAAATGAAATACTTGGCTCTTTGTGTATCGTTTCTGTTTATACCGTTTTTAGCATTGGCAGAGTTACCTCTGGGAAAAGTCCCACCGACGGTAACATTAGAAGGGAAAAATGGCGGTAGATTGGATGGCTCACCTTGGAGCAGCGCGGAAATTAAAGGTAAGGTGTTTACGTTGTGGTATGTTGATCCAGATGAAGCAGACATGAATGATCATGTTTCCCAGCGTCTCTCCGATGAGAACTTTCCAAAAGAAAAACTTGGGTCCATCGCCATCATCAACATGGCGGCAGCCCCCTGGAAACCGAATTTTGCCATTGAGTCTGCCCTGAAAGAAAAACAGGAAGAATTTCCAAACACCCTGTATTTGAAAGACTTCAAAAAAGTTCTGGTTAAAGAATGGAACCTGGAAGATCATTCCTGCGATATCTTACTATTTGATCAAACCGGAAAAGTAGTCTTCAGCAAGGATGGTAAATTCTCCCAAAAAGATGTGGATAATCTGGTAGCTGCAATCAAAGGAATCATTTAATCGGGCAGTTAGATTGTGCAGAAGCTAAAAGACCGCCATTAGCTGCGGTCTTTCAACCCTATGTAAGCAATGATCCGCAGGTTTTCCCCCCGGTAACCGATAACCGAACAATCAGCTTTTCAGCAAATTGGAAAGGATTTTCTTATTGGTCTGATTGATGGCGTGGGTTATGTGAATACCATCTTCTTCATACTTTACTTCTTCAACCGTTCCCAGCTGATAAAGACGAGACAGAATTTCAGCCTTATCATAGGGAAGGGTTAAATTGTCCCTGGAAAAGCCGTTTTGAAAATGTTCTTCAATTCTATCTTTTAAGGAAAAGACAGATTCATCTTCCAGAACTGATACAGCTTGTCCTTCCGAATAGCTCTTTAAAAGAATCAATTTATCCAGTTGATCCGAAACCAGATCCATTTTATTTAAAACCAGCAGCCGCGGGATATCAAATGCACCTATCTCCTTCAGCACCTGTTCTGTGGTTTCAATGTGTTGAGCTATGTTGGGGCTGGAAGCATCTACCACATGGAGCAGCAAATCAGCATTTTTTACTACCGACAAGGTCGATCGAAAGGATGCAACCAGGTTATGGGGCAGGTTCTTGATGAAACCTACGGTATCAGAAATCAGAATTTCTGGTCGGATCTTGCTGGGCAAAGATCTGGTGGCGGATTCCAGGGTGGCAAATAACTTGTCCTGGGCCAGAAGTTTGGCACCGGTCAGTCGGTTGATGAGTGACGTTTTGCCTGCATTGGTGTACCCGACAACCCCAAGCTGAAAACAGGAAAATCGCTGCTTGGATTGGGTCTGCCGTTCCCCTGCAACTTTTTTCAGGGATTTTTCCAGTCGGGAGATGCGTTTTCCAATGAGCTGGCGATCGATATTGATCTGTTTTTCACCGGTACCCTTGGATGCGCCAATACCTCCCTTTTCCCTGTCGAGATGCGCCCAGAGGCCTACCAAACGCGGCAACATATATTTCAACTGTGCTAATTCCACCTGATCCCGAGATTCAGGCGTTCTGGCATGACTGGCAAATATCTCAAGAATAAGCTGGGTGCGATCCCAGACCATGCAATTCAAATAGGTCTCAATAAACTTCCCCTGGTTTGGACTTAATTCCCGATCAAAAAGAATCAGGTTGATGTTGTTTTCTTTGATGTAACGTTTAATTCCATTGAGTTTACCGGTACCCAGGTAACTTTTGGAATCAAGCCTGTCCCTGGTCTGATAATCCCTGCCTACAATTTCAAAATCCAAGGTCGTTGCCAAGGATTCCATTTCATCCAGGGAATCTTCCGTATTCTCAATCTTTTCCGACTTGAAGTGCACCGCAAACAATAGCACTCGTGTTTTTTCTTGAGAGTATTCTATCAATTAATCGTTATCTCCTAATACTTCACCGATTTTCACTTGATGCCCATTTACAAATTCAAGGGCGCTGACCTTTTTTTTGCTTTCCGGCTGACAAGCCAGTATTCTTACCGAACCCTCACCGCATGAGATGTTGAATCCCTCTGAATCTATCGCAACAATCGTTCCGGGATTTTCTTCCTGATCGGTATTTCCGCCATTGGCCTTTTCCATTTCCTTGATAACCAACCGTTTACCTCGAAAACTGGTGACAACACCCGGAAAAGGGGACAAAGCCCTGAACCTGCAATGTATTGAATGGTCTGTTTGTTGCCAGTCCAGCAAACGATCCTCTTTGTTTAACAGACGAGTATAGGTGGCTTTTTCGTGATCTTGCCTAACAGCGGAAATGTCATCAAATTCTTTAATGGTTTTGACAATAAGATTCGCTCCCAGCACAGACAACCTCTCTGCCAGTTGGCCGCTATTTTCCCCGGGATCAATTGGCGTTTTTTCCGTCAACAGCAAATCACCCGTGTCCATGCCTTTGTCCATGAGCATGGTGCACACTCCCGTTTCTTCATCACCATTTAAAAGTGAAAACTGGATGGGTGCTGCACCTCGCCATTTTGGCAACAGGGATGCGTGGACGTTGATACATGCTTTTTTGGGTAAATTCAGCACAGATTCGGGAAGGATCTTCCCATAGGCTATCACCACAAAAAAATCCGCTTCAATGGCGTTCAAAATTTCCAGAGCTTCCTGCGAACGGATTGAATCAGGTTGAAAAACCGCCAGGTCATTTTCTAAAGCGATTTCTTTGACTGGAGTGTGCTGAAACTTATGGCCGCGACCTTTTTTCCGATCGGGTTGACTGACGACCAGTGGAATCTCAAATCCTGCGTCGATCAAAGCTTTGAGAGGCGGCACCGCGAATTCCGGGGTACCCATAAAAACAATTTTAGGCAATTAGTTTCTCCGAACTGCTGTTGGCGTCAACTACCTGCATCTTCTCTGCAATGCCGGCCAGAATATCCTCCGAAGCAGCCATATCATGAAGGTCATCCCAGGGATTTCCTTCTTCGTTTTGTTGACAGCTATATTCGGATATATAGCATTTTTCTTTCATGTAGACCAGTTCGGATTTGAGTTTATCGATAATCCTGTATTTGTTGGCAGGCGTGATATTAAAGGCACATCCATCTAAGATTTCCCTGGTGGATTTGGTCGTTTTTCCCTGTTGAAGCGGATATTCATTTAACCAGGTACCGGTGAGATAGGATGCCAATCCTGGCAGTAAGGCATGTTTGGAAGCACTCTCCCTAAACAAGCGAGGAGGGATTAGTCGTAAATGGATTCCCAAATGAAACGGATTATCCTTCCCGGGCAGAAATATCGGATCTAACATGAGCTTTTTGATGGAGCCACATTCAGAAGGCGTGGTACATTCCGAATAAAGCTCCAGCATAAATGAGTTAACGGTTTCTTTATTCCCGTCTTCACATTTCCAAAGCCGTTTCACCTTAATTTTCGCAAGTATCTCATAAATGCGTTTGAATAAGGTAATCTGTTTTTCAGAGTAGGTACCTTTTCTTGAAGGTTTTGCCACCAGTTCCAAATGTTTCTTTACATCAAACCGACAATGACCATCCTCACTTGATCCGGCTATCTGTCTTAAAATCCCCAGTAAATGTTTGACGCCTTCATGGGAATATTTACGCTGAATCATTTTTTGTAAGGAAAGAAGGGTCTCTGCAGCCGATTCAGGGATTAACGACAATTGCTCATTTTTTTCCAGCAACTCATCCAGTTCCAGCCGAATCTCATCCGGTGAATCTTCCGGCAACAGGGCATGAAAAGAAACCGGATTATACTTTTTAATCGGAAGATCATATTCGTTTTGAGATATCGGATTCTGCACCAAGCGCACAGATGAGGCTGAATCTTCAACATTATCAGTGGACGAATATATTTTGGAGATAATCCTGGCCAGTAAATATGAAGAACGACAAAACATGTTTTTTGGTAGCCAAAATGGATTGCTGGCTGCGTTAAATCCGTCCTTCTTTTTCCAGATGATTTTTGGAAACTGATAGCGAATGAATTGCAGTTCGAGATTGGCCGGCGGAACTTCATCGTCCTGTTCCATAAAAAACAAACCTACCATCTGCAGAATCAGGTTGATATCAGATTCGGGATTGCTGAGTTGTTCATTGCGTTCTTCAGTGCTCAGCCTTGATAGATATTTCAAGACTAGGCGTTCGATTTGCTGCCATTTGTCTTTGATGGAATCTCGCGTATCCAGTATTTGTGCTGTAGTAACCTTAAGGGATTTTGTAATAGTTTCTCCCAGTAAAAACCGGACGATGTCCCTGGTGCGAAACCACTTTGCAATTAAAAAACGAAAATGTTTGCTATTGTTCATCGAATCGGATGATTGGAAAAGGCTTTCAATCTCTTCATCGATTGCCTTGCCTGTTTTCTCCGAATCTCCGCCATACCTTTCGACCAAATGCAGTCCGGCATGTAGTGATTCACTGAGGGCAAATGAAATGGAAAAGCGTTCAGGCGCTCCGTTGTGATTAAACCTGATTCCGTAGAACTTAAGCATAAAATAATAAAAGAATAGCCGGACCTCCTGATCCGAATTATTGGAAAAGAGATATCATAAAAATGATCGCGCTTTATTGAATGATCTCCTGCCGGAAAGCAAGGGTTAATTACCCAAACAAATAATACTATGGAGCAAGTCCAGTTAAGTCAAAGATTCTTTACAGAAGCCCAAAAATACTGAGTGAAAGCATAATGATAATTTTTAGACTCAAGATTCTAACCTCGTTTTTAACTAAAGATACGAAAGTATTTCAGATTAAATGCTTATAAAAAAAATCTAAAAATCCTTCTCATTTTAAACTTATTCTGTTAGAGTACGCATCCGCTTGGCGCCCGGAGTTTGGAGCCCTACGGCGGATCACCCGAAGGAAATACTCTAGATTTGTTGATTTGATTTTTCAAGAAAAAAAAAATTTTGGGGATGAACAGAAATTCACTTTGGGAGAGGAGAATTTAAGGGAAATAAGAGCGGACAACGATAAGCGGGAGGTATGGATTATCGTAAAAAAATAATAAGAGGGAAAAGTTTGAAGGAGTTAAAGATTTTTGTTGAGTTTTTAATTTGGACCGAATAGTGAGTTCGATCCAAAGGCTCTTTAAACCTGCTGTTGTTCAAGTTTCTCATTGCCCTTTTGCGAACTGAGATTGCTTAATTCCATCCGCTTTACCTGCTCCAGAGCATCGTAAATGTAAGGGCACATGACTTCATCACGCTGGGCAAAAACATCTTTTTTCTTCACAGTTTGCTGGACCATGCATTGAGTGGCTTGCGTTAAATTCGCAATAACTTTTTGATGCAATCCGCTTTGAAAATTTGGATTGGGTTGTCCGGAATCCAATCGTTTTGGAAATAGATCGTTCAACCACTTGGAAAGGGAAAGATCGGTGTTTTCGATATATTCAAAATTTAAAAATTCTTTGAGGATATGAATCACAGACTCCAATAGATGATGAGGGTTCATCCACAGAAGATGATTGGCTCCTGCCAGTTGTTTTGCAAATCCGGCACAAGTTTTTGAGACTTCTTCTAAGGCCTCAATGCTTTTATATATAATTTTCTGTTTGCTCTCAGCCTCAATTCGCTTATAGATAAAACTGTTTAGGGGAGCTTTTTTCTTGTTGTGATATTTAAATTGCCAATATTTATCCAACTCGATGACTGATTTATTACAGGCTGTGCAGAGCCTGGTCAGGATAAACTCAACTTCCAGCAGGGCGGTATATGCTTCCGTTGGATTTTCACCCAGTTTTTCGCAAGTAGCTTCCAAAGCAATACAGGACTCACCATCACTGAAATAATCAGGAGCTCTGAATTTTTCGTCCTTATAGTCGACCCACCAGCCATAAGTTTCCTTGGCAACATCTCTCAGCATGGCAATCTGCCAGGCTAAAATTTCCTCTTTGATGTCAAAACCTTTCTTTTTGCTTATCGAATTGACAGCTTTGTTTTGAACTTCCTCGTAGCCAGCTTTATCAACAATCTTCCACGCTCCCTCATCCTCATACTCAAATTCCTTGTACATCCTCAGGAACAGAGTGCTTGCTAGATAAGATTCCTCTCCGGCTGCCTTTTCAATTTCACTTCTGACTGTTTCAATATACTGATGCATATCACCTCTTATGCTCCGATTTCTCTAATTAACTCTTTTCGGATCGATGGTTTGCTGTTTATTTTTATCTAAATGCTCAATACAATAATCTCTTACTAAGCAATTCAATAACTAAACCAT
>JAKSDL010000206.1 GCA_022360105.1 Pseudomonadota bacterium | reverse complement strand
TTTTCCGTATCCTCTCTGATGGCAGCCTGTAAGTGGCTTGCAACTGAATAGTACATTTCTAAATCTGTATATCCTGCTGCACCACAGGTATCAGCCATGAATCTCCCATAGGCCAGATCAAAAATATTGTGGGAAGCAATTCCCAGCCGAACCGAGTGAAAGTTTTGGTTAGATAACCCGAAATCGATCATTTTTTTAAAACTTCCATCCACTTCCAGTTTTGTCTGGTATGTAGCAGAAGGCCATCCGTTTAAAGCTGCTTTTATCTTTTCCATCCCTAAGTTAGCGCCTTTGACCAGTCGGATTTTGATGGGGTTTCCACCATCCTTTACTCTTTTGATTGCCCATTCTGTCAGCCGTTGCTGAACCGAAAGTGATTCCGGAAGATATGCCTGAAGAGCGATTCCGGCAGTTAAATGTTTAAATTCATCCTGGTCCAGGGTTCTTTGAAAGGCTTCGGCAGAAAGGTCAAACTCATGGCAGTTCTCGATATCAATATTAACAAACTTAGGCTTGCTAGTTCCTGTGGGATCAATGAAATGATTTGATTGCGCCGTACGATAAATTTCAGAAAGTTTTTGAACGACAATGTTTACCTGATGATCATGGGCAATCGGTTCGATTTGTGGACATAGAGTGCTGATGTTTAGCGAGATATGGGAGATAGCCGGATTTGTCAAATCGTCCAGGATAGCAGCCAGTCTTTTTTCTGCTTGATTTTGACCTAAAGTGGCAGAACGGAGTCGATTAATATCCAACTGGAATCGCTGATGACGCTTATGAGACAATAGTGCAGAAAGCTTATCTCTTTCTCCCGGTAAAATGGAATTCCCGCTGTCCTTTTTAATTCTTTCAATCACTATAGGTACGGCAATCCTGGGGAAATGCCTGCCAATGGCCAGGAACAGCCACATCAACAGTATGTCGCCAATGGTGAAGAAATCGGGAAAGGAACTACGTTTTAAAAGGAAGGTAATCTGTTCAGCAATACGCTTGACGTCCTTGGATCGAAAACACTGGTCAATGAGTTTGGAAAAAAAAGCCTTGTCGAGCGGATGCAAAATCAGTTGACGTATTCGTTCCTGATTAATCCTCTCTTCTTTTGTGATCAGTTCATTGGCTCGGTTTTGCCATTTTGCGGCAAGGGCAGTGATGTTTTTTAAGTCACTTTCAGAAATAGTTTTGTCCATGGTCAATTCAATATTAAAGGACGATTAAGCCGAAATAACCGGAACATACAAAGGAATTTGTTACAGTTAAATAAAAACGGAATCTTTTCCAGTGCATAAATTTGTGTTAACATGAAAGACATATCGTTTGGAAACGAGCTTAACAAAGAGACCGGGTTTTATCAATTTTGTCGGGAGGCAATTTTTCTGAAATCAAATGATTTCGATAAGACGGTTAACTGATTCGATAGAATAGGATGTTGATTTTATTTGGTTTTAACGATTAGGTGTATTGTTTTAAAAACTTAATAAAACAATACGTTACATCTGATTGCTCTCTTTTTAAATGATAAAAAAATTTCAAGTTTTATGCGTTTGGGCAAGGAGAATGCATAGAATAAAGTACCTTTTATCCAACAATTCGTAACAAACGGGGGTATCATGGAAACAAGACACAGACCTTTTTATTGCTATTTAAATAAAGGCGAACCGACAATAGTCGAAACAAAGCCGGAAAATTTTATGGATTTGCCATATCATTACAAAACCCATTGTCCGAATATCGAAGTTGCTAAAATGGCCTACCAGACAAATTTAAAAATCATGCAATGGCGAACAGCGGAGAACTAGTTTATGATCTTTGCCATTGTTCTCAAAAGCCTGTTTCTGACTTCGAATCCTAATAAATTGCTACACACGAAAAGTATTTCGACGAGACAGAATTGTATCGTAAATATGGCCTGTGTATCAGACAGCAGGTAAAGGATCCACAAGCGCTTTGGCTTTAAACCCCCATAGAGCCTAAGCGTATCTCTTCCCTTCTAACCTCTTCAAAAGACTAATCAATCCCGATACGTTTCATCTATCCTTTGGAAAAAACGGTTGAACGATCTGATGTCGTGCTGTTTGAATTCCGGAATGAATGACTTAAGGTGTGCAATAAAAGTCAAGTACTGGATACTAGCCTATTTTTATTGAAATCGATTGCGCATTTGCCTGATCTATTGTTCAAAAAAAGAAGCGATAGGAAACCAGAAAGTAGGCGATACTGAAGCTGATCAACCCAATAGTCGGAATCATCAAATGTTTGTAAACGGATGAAATCTTGGTCTCAAAGTATTGATTGGAAAGAATATAGCAAAGGTGTAGCGGGGAAAGTAACACGCCCGCAAACCCGGAAACCATGATCAGCATGGCATAGGGATACATAAATGCAGATTCTCCGTAAGACTGGATTAAAGGAATCAGGATTGGAACAGACACCCCCACAAACGCAAGAGTATAGCCTGATATGATACCAATCAGAAAGGGCAGGAACATCGCAATGAACAGCAGTGGAACGTTGAATTCGATCAACTCCTTACTTATCTCTTCCGCAGCGTGGCTGTGTTCCAGCAATCCTTTAAAAACAAGTATGGTGGCCACCAGATAAATCATTTTTAAAATCTCAAAACTGCTCAACAACTTGAGAATCCGTTTCCAGTCGAATTGATTGCTGATCCAAACCCAGATAATCCCGAGACAAAGCGATATGTGCAGTCCCAGTTCCTTTGCAATGGAGAGTTGAGGGAGCATATAGGATAGAACCACTCCAAGAATCAACCCCGGAACAATTACCAGTAAAATAGGGGTTAGTTCGATGAAAAAAGGGTAAATAGATTGTTGTCTGGCAGTTTCTCTGTTCGAATGATTCCAATCGGAACCTTTTTGCAACGGCCAGTATCCTAAAAGAACAGCAACCAGGGTAATGGGAAGGGTAAATAAGACAAAATTGACAATGTTAATTTTGGCAAGAATGGTAACCAGAAGAATGCCGGGATATAATGGCCAGCAATACTCCCAGATATGACGAAACCAGTAGTTGATATAACTGAGTTTTGATTTGGAAAGCTTGATTCCTGTTCCCAGGTCTTTTACCATGGGTGCTGAAAATATGGCACCTCCGGGCATGGGAAGAAGTCCGATCAGGGCCGGGAAGACAACGATGTTGATGCGAGGGTTTTTAATTAACCCTCTGAAACTATGTAATAAACGTTGCATTTGCCCCGCTTTCTCCAAGCTGTTGCTGAGTACCAAAATCAGTGAAACAATGATGGCAAGAGAGAGAGTTTGGGGGTCGATAATAGATTGGTACATGGTTTTTGCCATTGGTATGAGACCCAAACCAAAAAACAGACCCAACACCACACTTCCCAGCAGGAATGCGTTTCCCAGGGCCATTTTTCTGCGGATGGCAATTAAAATGATACAAAATACAAGCAAAACCCTGGCAAAAGCGGGTAGGTCCATGAGAAACCACATAAACAACACTCCGGTTAAGACTTAAAACAACAATGAATTAAATCCAGTGTAGCTTTTTTTAATGAGTGAAACCCGGTAAAGAAAAATAGAAGCTGAGCATCATCATAGTTGCCTGATATTGCTCATTCAATTTCTTGTCCATCCGGGTCGATTGATCGATGGTATTGCCATGAACAAAGTTATTATCACTGCAGCCCTGGTCGGTTCAACCTCAACCAAGGCGAACAATCCGAATATTCCCATTTCTCCGAGGGAAATCATTCAAGCCGCGTTGGAAGCCCATGATGCAGGCGCCTCCGTTGTGCATATTCACGTTCGTGATCCGAAAACGGGTATTCACAGCAATGAATTGTCACTTTTTGAGGAAGTGTGCGAGGGCATTCGCTCAAAATCTCCCCTGGTTATTAATCTGACTACCAGTTACGGTGCGACCTTGATTATGGATGATAATGGCAGGGTAAACGATAAAATGAGCATCTTGTTAAGTCCGGAAAAAAGAATAGAACATGTCTTAACACTTAAGCCGGAGCTTTGTTCTCTTGATATTGCCAGCCTGAATTTTGGTCCGAGAATCTTTGCCAATTACACTTCCGTTGTGGATCAGATGGCTTTGTTGTTAAAAAACACCCAAACAAAACCTGAAATTGAACTATTCGATTTAGGTCACGTTGAAGCAGCAAAAAAATTGATCCAAAAAAAACTGATAACGGGACAACCACACTTCCAATTGTGTATGGGAACAAACGGAGGTATGGCGGCAACTCCGGAAATCGCCTGCCATGTTGTCAAGCAACTTCCAAAACCTTGTACCTGGTCCATGTTTGGTATTGGAAAAGCGCAATTTCCCATGGTTGCCATGAGCGTATTGTTAGGCGGCCATGTAAGAGTGGGGCTGGAAGATAATCTTTATTTAAAAAAGGGCATCAAGGCGAAAAGCAGTGCGGAACTGGTTGCCAAAGCTACCAGGATTATCAAAAATCTGGACTTTCAAGTAGCAGATGTAGAAGAGTCCCTTGAAATTCTTAACATTCGGCGATGATGTGTGGTGCGATACTCGGTGATTTACTTGCTGAAAAAAAATCATACGACTCACCTTTGAAATAGCAAAACAATTGATCCGGGTTGTGTGCCGGACGAGTTTGACAAAATCGATGTCATTCCATTAAAAGAACCAGGGAAAAAGGTAGACAACTCAGTGGGCTAATAGGGTTGTTCCTGCCTTACATGTGTTACAAAGTTACCTTGAAGGAAATCGAGGAACCATTAAAAAGGAGAACAAATGGATATTAACGATATCAAAACCGTAACCGTAATTGGTGCAGGCGACATGGGACATGGAATCGCTGAAGTCGCGTTGATTGCCGGTTTTCAGGTAAATCTTCAGGATATCAAACAGGAATTCGTTGATAAGGGAATACAACGAATTTATCAAAGTCTTGAGAAACTGGTGGCCAAAGGCAAGGTCGAACAAGCACTGTTTGACCGGATTAAAACCGACTTGCTCAGGCCATTTGTCAGTCTGGAGGATTCAGTGACAAATGCGGATCTTGTGATTGAAGCAATTCCGGAAGTTATGGATCTAAAGAAAGCCACTTTTGAGAAGATTGACAAATCAGCACCAGCCCATACCATCATTGCGTCCAACACATCCACTATGAAGATCACCGAGATTGCAACAGCAACCTCACGACCGGATAAGATACTGGGGCTTCATTATTTCAACCCGGCAATTCTCATGAAGCTGGTAGAGGTGATTCGTGCCGAAGGCACATCGGATGAAACCATGCAGATCGGTTATGATTTTGTGCTCAAAAACAACAAAGTGGCTGTGCGAGTGGAAAAAGACATACCGGGATTTATCGTAAACAGAGCCCAGGCTCCTGCAGGAGTTTTGCTGAACTGCTACCTGGATAATAACGTGGCTGAACCGGAAGAAATCGATGCGACCATGCGAACCCTGGGAATGCCCATGGGACCTTACGAACTGATGGATTATACGGGCCTGGATATAAACTTTCATGCCGCAGCGTATTTTGCAGAAGCGATTCACCCGGATTTCGCCTGCGGTCCTACGATCGAGGCAAAAGTCAAGGCCGGTGAACTGGGGAAAAAGACCGGCAAAGGATTGTTTGACTGGTCATCCGGCAGACCGGAGATCGATACCGGCAAGGCGACTGATAAATTTGATCCCATGGACATTATGGCAGTGAATATTAATGAAGCCACTAAGATCGTCGAGCAGGGGGCCTGCAATTTGGAAGATATCGATGTAGCTATCATCAATGCTACAGGCAACAAGTTGGGTCTGATCGCCGTTGCCAAAGGCATTGAGCCTCAAGACCTGGTAAACCGATTGGAAAAACTGGCGTCGACTTATAACAAGGAGATTTTCAAACCATCTGACATGATTAAAAATGGCTCCTATCGATAATATCATAGCTCTTGCCAAGGATCTTTTCTGGGTTAAGGCTCCCGAAAAAGGCAAGTATCCTTATTGTAACGGCTTTTTGATAACCGGTAGCCAGAATCTCCTAATTGATGCCGGAATAGGAGAGGAGATGATCCAGGAGGTCGATTCCTTTAAACGAATCGATATTCTGCTCATCTCCCACAGTCATCCCGATCATATGCTTCGGTGGCATCTGCTAAAAGACCGGCATATCATGATGCCGGCTGAAACACCGGAGTCTGTCACGGATTTCTCCAAACTGGCACTGCGATTTACGGGATCAGAAGAAGCCTCGGTGCACTGGATTAAAAGGGTCAGGGAAGTACTTAAGCTGGAACCGTTGCGAATCCCTGATAGTCGATTTGGCGATGGTGATACTATCGATCTTGGCGGGCCTGTATTAAAAGCAATTCATGCTCCGGGGCATCTAAATGACCACTATTGCTTCTATTTTCGAAATTCTGTTCTGCTAACCACTGATATTGATTTTGATTCCTTTGGTCCCTGGTACGGCAACCCGGAATCGGATATCGATCTGTTCAAACGAAGTATACGGAAAGTTCGGGAGTACCCATTTGACCTGGTTTGTGGCTCCCATAAACCGCCTATTCCTGCAAAGGATGCCAACCAGGCTTTTGATGATTACCTGGCAATATTCGAACAAAGAAAGCAGCAAATTCTTGACTTGTTTGACGGTCCAAAGTCATTTGCAGACCTTGTGGAGGCGTCTCCTTTTTATCGCAATAAAATGCCCGATAAAAACCTGCAATTTGTTTTTGAGGGCAGGATGATTCAAAAGAATCTTGATCTATTGTCTGCAGAGGGCAGGATAAAGAGTGAGGGAGGTGTTTACGAAAGAACTGATGGAATCTAATCGATAATTTTTGCCTGACAACCAAATCACAGTTCGTCAAAATCGGTCAACCTGCAACAAACGGTTATTTTATCCACCTAAAATATACTTTTCCAGAATTTCAAATACATTTTTGCGATTGATCGGTTTTGATACGTAATCGTCCATGCCTGCTTCCAGGCAGGCTTCTCGATCACCTTTCATGGCATTGGCTGTCATGGCAATGATCGGAATATGTGCTCTGATATCTCTGCTGTCATACCTGGTAAGATTACCCGGATTGTCCATATCTTTTCCCTCTATTCTTCGGATCTCTTGAGTTGCCTCATATCCGTTCATTTCCGGCATCTGAACATCCATAAAAATCAGATCAAACTTTCCTTCTGCAGTTCTGAACATTTCCACAGCTTCCAGACCATTGTTCGCAATTTCAACCAGGTATCCCGCCTTTATCAGCATGAGATTTGTTAGTTTCTGATTTACCTTGTTGTCTTCGACCAGTAATATCCTGGCGGATCGTTTAATGGATTCCATCACTGAATATTGAGTCTGGATTTTTCTTGCCAAGGGAGATACCAGTTGTCCGTCATTTTCAGACTCACCCAGCATGCTTTCCAACATTCGATACAGCTTTTGTTTAAACACAGGTTTGGTGAGAAAACCATTAAAACCGTATTTTAAGCATCTTTGTGCATCCCGATCGATAGCAGAGGAAATAGCCATCAAGGGGATACTGGCGACGGCCCCCCCGGAATTTCGAATACTGGCCGCTAAGTCATAACCACTTGTTCCCGGCATTTGTATATCGCTGATACACAAATCAAAGGGAAAACCGGATTCACAGGCCTTTTCCAGAATCTCTACCGCGTCCTTTCCTCCATTTAACATGGTTATTTCCAGACCAACCGATGTGAGCAAATGTTTCATTAATTTTAAATTGGTTGCATTGTCATCAATGACAAGAACTCTTTTTCCTTTGAGAGAGATGGGCTTGAATCGTTTTTTCTCGTTGTTATCAGGCTTTTTAAAGGCAGTGGTTAAATGGAATACGCTGCCGGGAATTGGTGATCCGCCTTTGAGACCGGCCGGACTTTCAGCCCAGACATCTCCTCCCATTTTTTTTGCAATTTTTTTGCAGATGGATAAACCAAGGCCTGTGCCCCCGAATTTGCGGGTTACAGAACCATCTACCTGTTGAAAAGGTTCAAAAATGGATGACAGTTTATCCTCGGGAATACCAATTCCAGTATCCCTGACCGTGGTGTGGATAAAAATCGATTCATCTGTTTCTTGGTCCAATTTCAGGTTGATTTCGATTTCCCCTGATTCGGTGAATTTAGTGGCATTACCCAATAGATTGGTGAGTAATTGTCTGAATCGTAACGGATCTCCTTTGACCAGCGAAGGTACCTGATCCTCAATAGAACAAAGCAGTTCAACAGGTTTGTCTTCGATTTTAGGATTCACGATATTACAGACCTCAAACACTGCAATTTCCGGATCAAAATCGATGTTTTCGAGATCCAGTTCTCCCGATTCGACTTTTGAGAAGTCGAGCACATCATTAATAATAGAAAGCAGGGATTCGCTGCTGCTTTTTATAGTCTTGGTGAAATCCTCCTGTTCTGTATCCAGATTGCTTTCCAGCAACATATTGGTAAAACCTATGACACCATTCATCGGTGTGCGCAGCTCGTGGCTCATTGTTGCCAGAAAGGAACTTTTTGCAATGTTAGCCGCTTCGGCATCCAGGGCGAGTTTTTTTATTTTTTCTATCGATTCGGTTAATTCCCGGTTCACATCCTTCAACTGTTCTTCCGCTCTTACACGATTGGCAATCTCTTCTTTAGCCATTTTCACCGAGGCAAGGGCCCTGCGATGCAACTTTTCGGCAATGGGGGCCATCATCAGCATATAATTATTAAAAACAAAAATGATCAGGAATTTAACAAAAGCCAGGGCAAGATTGAAATCGGCTCCCTTTGTGAACCAAAGAAACAACATGAGTCCACTATAATTTAAAAGAGTGAAAACAGCGAACAATAGGACACGTTTGAATTTGGTCAGAATCTGGTCTGCCACGCGAGCGATATAGACGAAAAAGAGCCAACTCTCACTGCCCCCTGACAAATAGACAATATAGGAATAGGTGAATACATCCAAAAGAAGGAAAACCGTTCCCAAATCGAAGTCGGTTGGTTTTTGATAATGTTTGAACAGTATCCACCAGGTGATCAGGGAATAGGATGTTATGAAAATGAAGTAGGTGATTACGGGCGTCCAGCTGAAATAGTCAAACACCAGGTAATTGTGGATTGCCAATAACACCGTCAACATCAAATTTCCACCAAAACGGGCGCGGGGTACTTCTATGGCATTGAATCTATACAGACGGTCCTGTTTTTCCCTGGCATGGGCCCTTTCATCCGAAGATGCAAATTTATCAAATTTCTTTTGCGGATTGAATATCATCGATCAATTGGTGATGTTTTTTCTTTGGTTATCACAAAGCCTCTTTAAAACGAGCTCTAAAGTTCATTGGGTAGTTAAAAAGGATAGGAATGACACAGCGCAGACAATCGAAAACTACAACCATTATCCCACCTTTTCATGCATCAGTCCAGTTCTCTCTCATTTTCACGGTTTCTATGAGTCAGATTTGTATGTCAGCACATTTTGTTATAATCTTTGGTTGCTTGTGTTATTAATAACCATTTCATTGCATATGGCCGGTGTTTATTGAAGAATTCGTCGTTATGGCTATCTTTTTTGCATTCAATCAGCTATAGATTGCGAAGATTATCGAAAAACGATCTGAAATTAGGATGTGGCAATTTGTCCTGATTGTATCCAAGTACCTTCAATCATTGATAAAACAAGTGATTTTGATACTTGGTTAACGTAAATCAAACATTTGTCGATGTGTTTGAAAACAGTCAGATGTCTATCCTTGAAGCAAAATAAAGGGGAAACATGTTACAAACCATAAGAAGCAAAATTGTATTTGGAATCCTGGCTTTGATTATCTTGATTCAAGTCATATCTGCCAGCTTACAAGCGACGCAGATTCGGTCCATATTTAAAAATGAATTTATTCTTGCAGCACAAGACCTTTCCCAATCTCCCTTCCTTGATTTGAAAGATCGGGTGAATACCCGTTTTGTTGATGAAGATGAAGATTCCGATTTAGATATTGGAGAATCAATTGATCTGTTTATCCAAATGATTCAATACCAGAAATTTGACTCAATTCTGGCTTCCAAGGATGATTTGAATTCGCTTATGTTCATAAACAATAATAATAGCGTGATTGTGAGAAGTGAGCGTGGAGAAAAAGAGTTTTCCCATAAAAATGCGGCAAGGGATGATAATTTGACTTTTGATGCGATCTTACAACCGCTGGTGGAGGGAAGAAAGCTTGATTCTCTTGACCACGGTGGAGAAATATCAATTTTTGTCCCTTTTGAGTATAAGGAGAAGTATTTTGGAGGTATGGTGCTGACCTATGATAACAAAGG
>JAKSDL010000242.1 GCA_022360105.1 Pseudomonadota bacterium | reverse complement strand
CCCTTGAACAAACCAACAAACGTTCTGGTGGGCAGTACCTTCAGCGGTGTTGTATTATCTGATGGAAAACCGGTAGAAGGGGCAGAAATTGAAATTGAAATGATCAATGGTCTACCCAACCTGAAAAAAAATGCTTTTGGCAAAAACCAAGTTGAAGCTCCGGCCTCATCGATAGTTGCCATTACCGATTCCAGAGGCGTTTTTACTTTTGGTATCCCGAAAGCAGGTGATTGGGGATTCGCAGCTCTTGGTGTTGGTCCGGAAAAAGAATACAAAGGCAAAGAGCTTAGCCAGGACGCGGTTATCTGGATACGAGCTTCAGAACTAAAATAAGGGGAAGCTCTGAAAAACTCGTCATTCCTGCACTGAATGCACGAGACTCGCAGCGCAGAACGGGAATCTTAGTGATTAAAACGAGAAGACTCCCGCCTTCGCGGGAGTGACGGAAAAAAATAAATCAGAGGTTCCTTAATATTTTATAGAGCGCCGGGTTCATGCCCGGCGTTAAAACCAAATCCTTGCTTAAGGGTTACAAACAAGGATAAATCCAATGGAAAACGTCATTGAGGTTATCAACCTTAACCATCGATTCGGTCAACGGATCATCCATGAAGACTTGAATTTTTCGGTACCTGCCGGGAAGACATTTGGTCTGCTTGGTAAAAATGGTGTGGGTAAAACTACCCTGATCAAGATACTGATGGGCTTTTTACGACCTTCCAGCGGATGTTGCAAGGTTTTCGGAGAAGATTCCCATAATCTCTCCCCCCAAACCAGGGAGCGCATTGGACTCCTTTTTGAAGGTCATGTGGCCTACGAGTTCATGAGTATTTCCCAGATCGAAAAGTTTTACGCACCCTTCTATCCCAACTGGGACCATAACTATTATTATCGTTTGGTCGACCTGCTGGGATTGCCACACAATCATCTCATAAAAAACATGTCCTGCGGCCAACGCTCCCAGGTAGTGTTAGGTTTGATAATGGCCCAGCAACCCGAACTGCTGATTCTGGATGATTATTCCATGGGTCTGGACGCCGGTTATCGCCGCTTGTTTCTGGATTATATGCGGGAGTATCTTGAGGAAAGCAATCGAACCGTGTTTCTGACTTCTCATGTTATTCAGGATATGGAGGATTTTGTCGACGAGGTTATTTTTCTGGAAAGGGGAGGAGTCTTAACTACGACATCCCTTAAGGAATTCAGGCAGGATTTTCGCTGCTACCGCTTGCCCCGCAACGGTCAAGCCGTGTCACCTGTAAAAAACGAAGTGATCAAAAACGTTGAAACCCATCTCAATCACTGGGATATTTTTTGTTTTCATGATGAAGATCGAATTAGAGAAGTGTTACAATCCCAGCAGTTGGATGATTCCAACCTTCAACAGATCAAACTAAGTCTTGAAGACGCATTCATCGGTTTTACAGGACGGTACTAGCATGCTCAAATCGGTTTTTTTTAAAGAGTACCTTAAAATTCGCTGGCTTTTTTTCACCCTGGCCGCACTAAACCTGGTACTCATGATTTACATTTTTATAGACACCCGCCAACTGTTTATTATGGACCATGCTGAAATGGTCTGGTACCGAGTTCTGCACCTGGGTCAAATCCATTACGACGATTTAAAATACGCCCCGATTGCCACCGGTATTGTTCTGGCTTTTATCCAATACCTGCCCGAGATGATGGGGGAGCGACTGCGCCTGTCACTCCATTTACCGGTCTCCCCTCACCGCCTGATCATGGT
>JAKSDL010000644.1 GCA_022360105.1 Pseudomonadota bacterium | reverse complement strand
TGTTAACAAACCAGGTGAGAGTGGAAGGCAATCTGATGGGAGGTTAATGCTGGATTAAATCTTTTTTATCCAGCACGGACGAGATTTGGTCCTCAAATGATTAAGTTTAAAAAGAGTTCTCAATGACGGGGATTGAGAACTCTATACTTCTATGCATAAGCGAGATTACTATCTTCTTTGGCCAATCTTCTTCGTTGCCATCCAAAAACACCTAAATAGATCAGAATTGCCAGGATGTATGTTGTAAAAGGCGGAGTACCAAATTTGTTAACCTGGTTTAACAGATTCTGTGCCTTATTCTGATCAAAATCCCACTGGGAAACTGCTTCCTCAAATGACGTGGAAGACAATTCCGGAATGTTTAAGGTTTGTCTGAGTTGTTCCTTTTCTTCCTTGTTGAGCAACCCAACCAACGAAGCAAATTCATCTTTCAATTCAACCAATTCCTCCGATTTTTCATCGAATTCCTTAATGATTGGAGAGATCTTCCCATCCAGTTCAGCCACAATTTTTATTTTGGTAGACATCGGCATAACGGCATCAAAATTTTGTGTAAAAAACTGGGGGCGCATGAACATCAGCGTTAACAAAATCAGGATGGCTGTTTCCCAATACCTGTTTTTCGTTACAAAATGATTCTGTGTTGCTGCAGTAAAGGTCAGCATTCCCAGGGTACACATTCCGAAAATCAGAAATCCGTGGGCTATATTATCAACACCAATTAATAAAATTTCGGTGTTAAAGATAAACATAAAAGGTAGAATCGCTGTACGGATATCGTACATGAAGCCTTGAACCCCCGTTTTTATCGGATCGGATTTGGCTATTGCCGAAGCGGCGAATGCCGCTAATCCCACAGGTGGAGTGTCATCAGCGAGGATTCCGAAATAAAATACAAACAGATGTGCCGCAATCAATGGGACGACCAGGCCGTTTGCAGATCCTACAGTCACAATTACAGGAGCTGTAAGGGATGCCATTACAATGTAATTCGCAGTCGTTGGCAAACCCATGCCCAGTATCAGGGAGGCAACAGCAGTGATGAAAAGTAATAATAAAATATTACCACCTGAGAGCAGGTCGATGATGTCATTAATCAATCCTCCCAAGCCCATGGTGACAACACCTACGATAATACCAGCTGCAGCAGTAGCGACACCAATACTGATCATGTTTCTACCACCTGCTACCAGTCCATCTTTTATTTCAAGGATTCCGGCGATGAAGCCTTCCATTCTCGGTTTTGCCTTTTTTCCATGATGTTCAATGCCAAACCTGGCCTTTACCGGCTGTTGGAACAACATGATCACGCCCAGCACGATGATGGCTTTAAAGGCTGAATATTCCGGGGACCGTCTCATAACCATCAGTTCAAAGATCAATAGAGTGAGGGGTACCAAATAATGAATGCCACCTTTGAAGGTATTCCAGATCTGGGGAAGTTGGTCTTTTGACAAACCTTTTAGACCTAGTTTTAACGCCTCAAGATGGGTGATGTAGAGCAAACCGATGTATGAAACCAGGGCTGGTACGGCTGCCGCTTTAATCACCTCAAAGTATTCCAGATTGGTGTATTCAGCAATGATAAAGGCTGCCGCTCCCATAATCGGCGGGGTTAGCTGTCCGTTGGTGCTGGAAGCCACCTCAACGGCTGCCGCTTTGTGAGAGGGATAGCCTACCTTTTTAATGAGAGGGATGGTAAATGTACCGGTAGTTACAGTGTTGGCAATACTGGAGCCGGATATCATTCCTGTCATGGCACTCGCACAAACCGAAGCTTTGGCAGGTCCGCCTCGAAATCTTCCCAGCAATCCAAAAGCGAGTTGCACAAAATATTCACCACCCCCCGCTTTTTCGAGCATGGCTCCAAATAGGACAAACAAAAATACAATATTTGCCGATACATCCAGCGGAACCCCAAAAATGCCTTCGGAACTCATGCTGATTTGTCCCATAAATCTGCGCAGGGACACTCCTTTAAAGGCGATCACTTCCGGCATGTACGGACCAAAAAATGCGTAAAAAACAAAAACGGAAGCAACGACCGTCAATGCAGGGCCTAATGCACGTCGAGCGGCTTCCAATAAAAGTACTATAAGTATCACACCAATAAAAATATCCCTCGGTATGGGATTCCCCATACGTTCGGCGATTCCCAGGTAGTCAACCGAAAGATATAAAACAGCGATGGGAGCTGTGATTGCTAAAATGTAGTCGATAACTGTAAAACGATCCCTGGCTGAAAACAGGGCAAAAAATCCCTTACGTTTTTTCCTCAGGGTTGGGTAGCTTAAAAAAGCCAGTGTGATTGCAAATGCCAGGTGGATCGTACGAATGTGGATAGAGGGCAGCGTTAAGAAGCTGGCCAGTGACAACTGAAATATGGACCAGGCAAAAGCAATAACCGGAATATAATAGGCCTCGAATCCTTGCGGAGAGCGGGAGCCATATTCCGATTCCTTCGCTATTTCCTGTGCTAATTGGACGCCATCTTTTTGATTGGCCTGGTTGGTTGAGTTAGACATGGTTTCACTCTTCGTTTGGATTACAGGTTTTAATCACTAGGAACCTTTGGTTGTCGAGGAAGTCAAAGATTGACCCACTTATCGAAATAGAAGTGCCCCAGCCTATTGTGCGTTAAGGGGCGGGGCACTTTTCTGTCTTAAATGCTCGGTCTCTATCTAAAAATAGTGACCTTCCCGGCTCCTACTTCATCAGGCCTGCTTCTTTGTAATACTTGAGCGCGCCTTTATGTATCGGGGCTGTCAAACCTTCCAGCATCTGTTCTTTTTTTAGATTTGCATAAGCCGGATGCAGTTTCTTGAAGCGATCGAAATTTTCGAATACTTCCTTGGTGACTGCATAAACAACGTCTTCGCTAACGTCCGCTGAAGTCACCAGGGTTGCCTTCACGCCAAAAGTAGCAACGTCTGAACTGTTTTTTACGCCAGGATATGAGGAAACTGGAATTGCAGCGTTGGCATAGTATGAATACTTATCAAGGAGGCTTCCGGTGTTGGTGAATGGAACGAATTGAACTTTGATTCTTCCGGCGGCAGATTCCTTGATGGAGCCGTTAGGATGGCCGACTGTAAAGAAGAAACCATCAATACGATCGTCCTGGATCATTTTTGAACCTTCGGCGGACTTAAGTCCTTCAACAGTTCCAAGGTCTTTTAATGTCAAGCCACAAGTAGAGAGAGCATCAATTGAATTTTTTCTGGTTCCTGAGCCCGGTGCACCAACAGAAACCCTTTTTCCTTTCAGATCTTTACAGTTTTTGATTCCCGATTTTGCAGCTACAACCAATGTGATAGATTCAGGATGGATACTGAAAACACTTCTTAATTTGGTTTGCTTGCCGGCCTTTTTCCAGTCAGCCACTCCGTACCATGCTTGATAACCGCGGTCAGATTGAGCAATTCCAAACTCAAGGTCACCAGCCAGGATAGCGTTAATGTTGAATACTGATCCCCCTGTTGATTCAACAGTCGCACGGATTCCGTATTGCTTTTTCTTAACATTAACCATTTTGGCAATGGCGCCACCAGTCGGATAGTATACACCGGTTACCCCACCAGTTCCGATGGTTACATACTTATATTTTGCTGCGAAAGCGCTGCCGGCGAACGTAACTGATACAAATGTCACAATTATCGCTAACAAGGTTTTTTTCATTGTGTCTCTCCATTGTTATTATTCGATTAATGAGGCCCCGGTTATACATCATGTGAATGAAAGTTCCGTTTCCTCAACAAAAAACACTTCTTCGCTTGCTTCTGCAAACGGAAGAAATTCAGGAAATCATACCCGCCATATTTTGACGTCAATCAAATTTTAAACAGAAAACAGCGGGGATAATGTTTTCCAATTTAGCGATGTTGACATTGGCAATTAGTATACCTTGAAGCTAATGGCAACGTTAGCCATTGCTTTGAAAGGCTTTTACGGACATTCCAGCAGGTGAGTCATTGGTATCAAAGGGTATTCTTTTTGTTATACCAAGGATCGTAGGTTTTATTTAACCAGATGATTTTATTGATAATAGTGATGGAAATAATCAAAGTTATAGATATAACAATGGTTATACCCATTGATTTTTTGGCCGGTTCAAGGCAAAGAAGAGGATACGGAAAATTGCTGTATTATAGGGTATAAGGTGTTGGATTTTGATTTGGCATAGCATGAAAAACAACTATCTGGTGCACTGTGGCCGGTATCTGACGGTTTTTTTGTTTTTACTTATCACTCCCGATCTTTGGGGGCAGATTGCAAAAAACTCGGAACTTAACATTGTGGTAGGAGGAGACCACAAATACCCGCCCTATGAATTTATCAATGAACAGGGAAAGCCCGATGGATTTAACGTTGAAATCACCAAAGCTATTGGGAAAGTCATGGGTATGACCGTTGAAGTGCGACTGGGAGGTTGGTCCGAAATGAGGACTGCCCTGGAAAAAGGCGAAATCGATGCCTTACAGGGGATTGTTTATTCAAAGGAAAGAGCAAAAATCTATGATTTTTCACCCCCACATTCTATTGTTCACAATTCAATCTGGGTAAGAGTTGGCGCGGAAGAAGTTCATTCTCTGAATGAGCTGGAGCACAAAAAGGTTGTTTTGCAGAAAGATGGTATTGTTCACGACTACTTAAGGGAAACCAACCTGCAGATCAACTTTGTTCCCACCCAAACCCATGCCCATGCCCTTCATCAACTGATCCTAGGGAATTACGATTATGCAGTAGTCAGCAAGCTGCCGGGTCAATTTTACTTGAATGAAATCCAAGCCCACCACATGGTCGACGTGACTGTACCGGTGACTTCCCATCGTTACGGTTATGCCGTAGTGAAAGGAAACTATGCGCTGCTGGGCAGAATCAGTGAAGGATTGGCAACCCTAAGGAAGACCGGACAATACCAGGAAATTTATGATAAATGGTTGGGAGTTCTGGAACCCCAGGGCGTTTCAGCCAAAACGATCTTTCGCTATGGGATGATCGTTATTATTCCCCTTTTATTGGGTTTAGCAGCTTCTATCCTGTGGAGTAGGATTCTCAAAAGACAAGTGGCTAATCGCACCATCGACCTGGAAAATGAGATGAAACGCCACAAGGAAGCCCTGGATGAACTTAAACGTCAACAAAAACAGCTGATTCAGGCGGACAAGCTGGCATCTCTGGGAATTCTTGTTTCGGGTGTTGCTCATGAAATCAACAACCCCAGTGGGTTAATTCTGATGAACCTGCCCCTGGTGCGGGATGTTTACCTGGATGCTTTGCCCATTCTGGATGAGTATAATAGGAAAAATGAAGGGTTTACCTTGGGAGGATTGGGCTATAGCAAATTAAGGGATGAGATTCCTGCCATTATCGATGAAATGCAGGAGAGTGTCACCAAAATCAAACGAATTGTGGAAGATCTCAAGAATTTTGCTCGCAAAGATAATTCAGTGATGGAGTTGAACGTAAATCTCAACGATGTTGTGAAACGATCGATTCGGTTGACAACTAACTCCATACGAAAGTCTACGGATTACTTTCATGTCGATTATGCCGACAACATGATCAATATAATGGGCAATAACCAGCGTATTGAGCAAGTGGTGGTAAATCTCATCCTCAATGCTTGCCAGGCATTGGAATCGTTGGAAAAAAAGATCGAGGTTAGAACAGAAGTAGGAAAAAACTCGGTTAAATTGATTGTAAAAGATGAGGGTTGTGGAATTACTGCTGAACATCTGGATCACCTGACCGATCCGTTTTTCACAACGAAAAGAGAAGTCGGGGGCACGGGCCTGGGTTTGTCAATTTCAGATGGTATTGTCAAAGACCATGGAGGGAAATTGGAATTTGCGTCTATTCTGGGATTTGGAACCACAGTCACCATGAAACTACCTTTGGAACACACTGAATTAACTTAATTTGTTATGGCTGAAGAATCATATCCCTCTTTCGGCGTACTACTCGTTGATGATGAGAAAGCTTGGTTACGTAGTTTAAGTCTCTCTTTGGAACGAAACGTCGGTATCAACAACATTATCCAATGCGACGACAGTCGTGAAGTCACAACAATTCTTGGCAACTGCGACATAGGGTTGGTATTGCTGGATCTGACCATGCCTCATATACCTGGCGAGAAACTATTGGAGACAATTACAGCCGATTTTCCCGATGTGACAGTCCTGGTGATTAGCGGCATGAATCAGATTGAGACAGCTGTGAATTGCATTAAAAAGGGTGCTTATAACTATTTTGTCAAAACCATTGAGGAGGAACGACTGATCCAGTTTATCCGTCATGCGATTCAACTTCAGGAGTTAAAGCAACATAATCGAGAAATAACCAATCGCCTTCTCAGCGGACATTTGGAGTCTCCCGACTCATTTGCGGATATTGTGACCAATAATCCCAAAATGCATTCCATATTTCAATACGTGGAAGCCGTAGCGAAAACCATGCAACCGGTACTAATTACCGGGGAAAGCGGCTCAGGTAAGGAGTTGATTGCCCAGTCTATTCACAAGCTAAGCAACAGAAGTGGTAAACTGCTCTGCGTTAATATTGCCGGTCTTGATGATAATATCTTTTCCGACACTTTGTTTGGTCATGTAAAAGGAGCTTACACGGGAGCTGAAGCTCCCAGGAAAGGCATTATTGAAGAAGCTGAAGGCGGTACCCTGTTGTTGGATGAGATTGGAGATTTGAGCATGCAATCTCAAGTCAAGCTCCTCAGACTCTTGCAGGAAGGTGAGTATTTTCCCTTAGGCAGTGACAAACCGAAAAGAAGCAAGACCAGGATTATTTTAGCCACACATAAAGACCTGAAACAGGAACAAAAAGATAATAAATTTAGAAAAGATTTATACTACCGATTATGCACACACCACATACACATCCCCGCCCTTAGGGAAAGAAAAGATGACATTCCGGTACTTTTGGATCATTTTCTAATAAAAGCTTCAGAAGAACTGGGAAAAAAGAAACCGACCTATCCCAGGGAGTTACTTGTATTGCTTTCCACATATCATTTTCCTGGAAATATCAGGGAGCTAAAAAGTATGGTTTTTAATGCCGTTAGTTTGCATCAATCCAAAATCCTATCTCTGAAGACATTTATTGGAGCCACACAGGCAGAAGTATCCAATGAGGAAGCCAATGATCTGCTTCTGGACGATCAGAACCCCTTTCAACAGTTTGAAACCCTGCCCAAACTTACTCATTCCAATTTGCTTTTGATCAAGGAAGCAATGCATCGTTCCGAAGGCAACCAGTCTATTGCTGCCAGAATGTTGGGAATTTCCCAGCCTGCGCTAAGTAAAAGGCTCAAACAGATTAATAAGCTGGAATTGTCGTAGGACACAGGTGCTTCATTCGGGTAAAATTCTGAATAGTTTCGGTGGCAAATGAAAAGGTGGCCCTATGTTAATGTCATCTATTTAAGAGATACTATCCAAGATGTCATCCTGAACTTAGTGAAGAACCCGACATAGCCCCCAAGAGATTCTTCTTTGTGTTCAGCAGTTATAGGATGAGTACTTTGCTTACCCGTCACATGAACGAATTCCCTTGAGAGATTTTGATATTCAATTGACAAGTTTTCCGGGAAGCCGATAAAAATAAGCAGATTTTCACTGCCATTTTATTGAGACTAACCAATGAATATGATTGTTATGCCATCGAAATACACTGCGGGATTTGTCCCTGGTTTAGCGGGTTGCTGCAATGCCTTCAATAAGGAATTCGATGAAAGTTGAAATACGATTATTTGCTTCATTCACCCGGTATTTGCCGCCAAATGCGGAAGGGCAAAAAGCGGCCATGGACCTGGATGAAGGAACGACCATCAAAGATGTACTTACTCACTTGGGAGTGCCTTTGGACACGGTTAAGCTGGTATTTGCAAATGGCGTTCATGCAAACATGGATTATGTCATTCAGGAAGGGGACCGAATCGGGGCTTTTCCACCTGTCGCCGGCGGGTAGACACCAATGTCATTTAGTTAAGAGGATCGGTGTTGATTTCCATCCTCAGAGTAGTGAAGGGGCCGCCAGAGCCTCCGAGAGATTCTTTTTCGAAGCTGCGAGCCTCGCTTCTCACACTCAGAATCGCATCTTTCCGGCCAGCATTCCTTAAGTAAACGGGATTGGGATAGATATCTCGTGTGAGCTTAGCAGCATGTATAATCGAGATTCACATGCTG
>JAKSDL010000414.1 GCA_022360105.1 Pseudomonadota bacterium | reverse complement strand
GCCAAATCACTTCTTGGCGAGGGACGCATGAACGTGACGGAAGTTGCCAATGCCGTGGGCTATTCCTCCTTAAGCCATTTTGCCAAATCTTTTAAAGCGTGCTATGGGGCGGCCCCGGGGAGCTATCTGCGGACCGTGCCCGCAAAATGGTAGTCCCCTAACCTGGACAAGCCAGAACCAAAAAGGTTTCTACAGTATGCCCGTAATTGTATAGTGATCCGTGAGATACCACAATGGTGAAAGGAATCGACTCATGGACTTTATAGAAAGCTATTCCAAACAAATATCCGGCGTTTTACATTGCTATGATCGGATTATTATTCAAGGTACCATTCCCGGAATTTGTTATGCAAAGGGAATGACCAGTTATCTTTACATGAATAAAATTAGAATATTTGATTACCCCAAATTTGCAGAGCCATATAGAGATGAGCTTCGCCAAAATGCAGAACAAATTGCAACGGACAATGAAATAGCGATTCAATTTCTTCGGAAAAGCGATTCAATTTCTTCGGAAAAGAAATATTCTAAAAGAAAAAGTCATCAATGACATTATTCAAAAGCGAGGCGATTATCCCGGGCTGGTTCATATAATTTCAGCCATGGAAGCATGCCCTTCCTATAAGCCATGGCACAATAAAAAAACTGGGAAAACATATCTAAAGTCAGTCCAAGGAAAGTGTTTACATTATTAGCAATAAAAATGTATGATAAACATGGCATCATTCTCAGGATAGAAACGACCACAAATGATGTCTCCTTTTTCAAACACTACCGAACGGTAGAACACCGTGATGGAACAACTTCCATGAAATTGGCCAATATGAAAAAAGGCTTATACAGCTTGGGGCCATTAAAGATATTATGTTGAATGCCAATAAGCGTTTTCTAAAATTCCTTGCTGATATTGTGGACCCCAGTGTTGGAATTAAAAAGCTTGATAAGGTTTCAAAAACAGTTGTTCAAAATGATCGGAGTTTCAAAGGGTTCAATTTTTTCAGTGAAGCCGACATGCAAATTTTATTGACAGTGATTTCAGGCGAATTCACTATCAATGGTTTTCAAAATAAAAACCTTCGATCTAAACTCAAAAATTATTCAAGTAGCCAAGTATCAAGAATCTTAAAAAGATTACATACACATGGTTTGATTAAAAAAGTAGCAAGGACATATAAATATTACCTGACTCGATTTGGCAGTCAGGTGATCACAATGGGCATGAAACTAAAAGAGATGGTGATAATACCAGAACTGACAAAGGTTTACACAAAGCTTGCGTGAGTTTTCTGCCCAAAAAAACACGAATATTGGAATTTAGAAACTAATAACAGGCGGACTAAGCTGTATCTAAAAGTGTTTATAAAATCGTTGGCTGAAGGTGTTATCTGCGAAATGTGCGTAGGATAAAAATTGTACATGAAATGAAAAAGACACCGCCAACAACAAGTAACAAACCGTTGGGGCCCAACAGATCCATTGCAGTTCCTGCCAGGGGAATTCCAATTACACCGGAAACCCCCCACATCAACGCAAAACCCGAATTTCCGGCTACAAGCATTTCCCCTTTGAAGGTATCACCCAGTTCCGTAAGCGCTATTGTCTGTATTCCAAGTACAGATGCTCCCCAACAGAATGACATGATCAAGGCGGGAATAAGCTCATGAACCAAAAATGGAAATACAATAAAACCGGATACCCCAAATGCAAAACAACCAGCGGCAACCAGAGGTTTCGAAGTTTTATCAATTAACCATCCTATTGGTATTTGGGTTGTCACCCCTCCCAGCATAATGGCTGAAAGCAACATTGAAATATCAAGTTCCGTCAGATGGTTATGCAATCCATAGCTTGGAAATAAAGACATAAACGCGTTATCAAAAAGGGTGGTGGAAGCATAGGCGAAAACTAATATCCACGCCGTTTTTAAAAATTCAGATATCGAGCCGGAGGTTGCTTCCATGCGCTCTGGCCGGTGGCTGGTAATGGGTGCGATAATGAGTGGCGCTATCGATATCATAAGAATTAGAGATGTGACAATAAAAGGGGTAATATCCCCGGTTCCGGTAAATGACAGAATTATGGGGCCACAGGCATATCCAAGGTTGGTAATACTCGTATAAGTACCAAGAATCCTGCCGCGGTATGATGGTGGTGAAATTTCAATTAAGGTTGTTTCAGACAAAACATATATAATGTTTATGGAGATGCCCAAACAAAAGCGTAAAAGGAACAACAACCATAGATTGTAAAACTGACCCATAAAAAGCAGAATGATAATGGTTGATATAATGGCTCCTATTAAGGTGTAAACCCGATTAATGGAATTCCCAAACCGGTTTATGAAAGGGGCTGAGACAATAATACCAATTGGGGTCATGGCCGCGTTTAGTCCGATCATAGATGCGGATTCCCCGCTTTTTTGAAGCAGGATCGACAGCAACGGGTAGGTCAAACCCTGTGAAATTGAAAATCCGGTGACACTCATTATCAAGGCAAATGCGGCAAACCAGATTGATTGACGCATTGGATTCCTGAATATATGGGAGAACCTCATTTTGAATTTTATTAAACCTTACGATGGGGACCGGATGATGAACCCAATATGAATTCAAGGATTGCCATACGAGCTGAGACGCCATTTTTTGCCTGATGAAAATATTTGGCCTGAGGCATCAAATCTACGTCCTTGGACAGTTCTTCGGCACGAGGTAAAGAGTGGAGTATTATGGCACTTTTCTTTATATCGTTTAACCTGTCGTGATTAAGAACAATGCTTGGTTCAATTTTGTCATCTCTGTTTTCAGATAAT
>JAKSDL010000866.1 GCA_022360105.1 Pseudomonadota bacterium | reverse complement strand
TCAACTTTGAACTGACGACGGCTGTCTTCTCCTAGTTTGCTTTCTGCTTCTAAAGTGGAAAAGTCCATTTCCTTATCTATGATTAAAAATTTAATCCGAATAAATCTATATTTTATACCGAAAAGTATAACATTATTATCCGAATAAAACCTTAGCGTCAAATATTTTTTTTCGATTTCTTAATTTTTACCGAACGTTTTTCATAGCATGGATGGGGGTCTATCTAGCTGTTATAAAATGCTTATTTATGGTTTTTTTTTGTTTGAGCTTATAACTGGGCTAGGTTGATATTCGGTTTATTGTGAATTAACCCATGGTTTACACATCTCATTACTCCACATTTATGCGGGTAACGTTCTGATCCTGTTTGTCACACATGATTGTAACTGCATCTTCAAGGAGGATTTTATCACAAGGTTACCGATTGGTAAGGTTGGAGTAAGGTTATCGTTAGTCTTGTTTGGCAAAATGGATGTCAGAAAGGGAGGGATTACTCTCAATTAAAGATAATCAACTAACTAGATGAGATTACCCATGGAAAAACGTCTCTCAAAACTATCGCTAGGAATAGTTCTCCTGCTATTACCTTTCTCTGTTTTCTATTTTGCAGGTTGTCAGACCGAACTGCATTCCGCAGTTGCAGAAAAGAATGAAGAGCCCGGAGAAGAAATTATTCCGGTCGAGGTGGCAAGTATAACTATTGGAGACATTGCTGCCAGCCATTTGGGTTCGACAAGTTTAAAAGCCAAATACGAAGCGGTTATTGTCGCTGAGAAACAGGGCGTTTTGCGTGAAGTGTTGGTCAAAGAAGGACAACAGGTTGAGAAGGGACAGGTTCTGGCCCGACTGGACAGCCGACAGGAAAAACTGCAGCTCAGTTTGGAACAGAACAAATTAAAAGATTTAAAACGCCAACTGGTGGTTAATCGGAAACTGCTGGCCAAGAATGTTGTCACCAGCGAAACAGTAAAGGAAATACAACTATCTTATCAATCACAGAAGATTGTGTATGAATTGGCAAAATTAAGTCTGGAAAAAGGTCAAATTAAAGCCCCGATTTCCGGTGTTTTGGTTAAAAAACATGTAAAACCCGGTAACCTGGTGCAGGTTTATCAAACAGTATTTGAAATTACCTCGTTTAAACCGTTAACTGCGACCATTCATATCCCTGAGCATAAACTGTCTTTGTTCAGGAATAATCTGGTTGCAGATGTAGCGGTTGATGCTTTTAAAAATAAAGTTTTCAGGGGAGTAGTTACCGAAATAAGCCCGGTTGTCAATTCACATTCAGGCACTTTTTCCTTGAAGATTCGATTGGACAATGAATTGGGAAAGTTAAAACCGGGTATGTTTGCCAGGATCGTGATCGAATACGATAAACATATCAACGCCCTGCTGGTTCCCAGGGAGGCTATTCGTAACGAATCAGGTTCCGAATATGTGTATGTGTTAAACGGAAGTAAGGTTGCAAAAAAGCCGGTGAAAAAAGGTTTCTCTCAAAAGGGGATTGTTGAGGTGATGGGAATTGACCCCAACAGCAGGGTTATTGTGAACGGATTTAACAATTTAAAAGACGGGTCAACGGTTAAGGTCATTGAATGATTACCGGGCAGGATTACTGACTTGTAAAGACTATTACTTTGAACAGATAGCTGAATAAGTTCTCCTCTTATAATCAGCATAAGAACTCACCCATCGATACGGTATACGAACTGATCAGTTAGTGGGTTCATCTTTTCACTGTTTGATCTCTCGGGAATTTTATCATCACATTGTAAACGGATGTTGGGAGCGGGACAATCAACGTGAAGAGAATCTACCCGATGACGGTCATACAAATCATCTCTTAATATTGTTTTGAAAAATGAAAACCATTGTAGAAACAGCCGTTAGACGGAAAGTCACGGTAATCATGGTAACGATAGCCGTAATGGTTTTTGGAGCAATTTCTCTGATGCGTTTGAAAACCAACCTATTACCGGAACTCACCTATCCAAGTGTGACGATAAAGACCGAATACTTGCAGGCGGCACCTTCGGAAGTGGAGTCTCTCATTACCAAACCTCTGGAGGAAGCTCTTGGCATTGTTAAAAACATAAGAAGGATCAGTTCCACCTCCAGTACGGGAATGTCTGAAATTCTGCTTGAGTTCAATTGGGGAACAAACATCGACCTTGCCATTATGGATATCAGGGAAAAAGCGGACGCCGTGGAATTGCCCTTCAAAGCCAAAAGGCCCATTGTGTTACGATTTGATCCCTCTTTTGAGCCCGTAATTAGGATTGGCGTCGTATCGTATGAGAAAAAAAGAGAAAAGCAGCAGGATTTTCAAGAAACATTGAGCCGATTGAGGCTGTTTTCCGAGGAATCGGTTAAAAAGTCTATCGATACCGTTCCTGGTGTGGCAGCTGTTAAGGTTAGCGGTGGTTTGAAAACCAACATTCAGGTTCAACTGGACCAGCAAAAACTGGTCAAACATCAGCTGACCCTGGAAGCAATAAATTCCCAGATTAGCAGCGAAAATATCGATAGCTCAGGGGGGATTCTTAAAGAAGGCAGACAGCAATTTCTGCTAAAGTCTGTCAATCGCTTTAAGACTCTTGATGATATTGAGAAGATTGTTATTTCCAATCAAAACGATATCCCTGTTTTCTTAAGGGATATCAGTAAAATCCAAAATGGGTTTAAAAAGCAAAAGGCCATCACGCGCCTCAATGGTGAAGAGGCCGTTGAGATAGCTGTTTATAAGGAGGGAGATGCTAATATAGTTGAGGTGGCAACCGTGGTGTTGGAGACCATAAAGCAAATTGAAAAAACATTACCGTCTGATATCAGGCTTGAGATACTATCCAATCAGGCTGTGTTTATTCAAAATGCCGTAAGTGATGTGATGGTAACTGGCTTAATTGGTGGCATCCTTGCTGTGATCATCCTATATACCTTCCTAAAAAACCTGTGGGCTACCGTTATCATCTCTTTTTCTATTCCGGTTTCTGTCATAGCAACGTTTAACCTGATGTATGGAAACGGAGTGACCCTAAATATCATGTCCCTGGGAGGTATCACTCTCGGAATTGGCATGTTGCTGGATAATTCCATTGTTGTGCTTGAGAATGTTCACCGTCATTTGGAGAAAGGTGTCGACGCTGTTTTAGCTGCAACCAAAGGGGCCGGAGAAGTTATTTCGGCTGTTACTGCTTCTACCTTAACGACCATTGCCGTGTTTTTTCCAATGGTATTTGTAGAAGGTATTGCGGGTCAGCTGTTTAAGGATCAGGCGTTAACCATCACCTTTTCACTGATTGCGTCTCTGGTGGTTGCTTTGACTCTGATTCCCATGCTTGCCGCTCAGGGAAAGAGTGACGCGCAACTTTCTGTGCCATCAAGTGATCCGGTGTTAAAAGGCGATCTAAAAAGATCGGCTGGTCTTAAAAAAATGTTCCCTTTTGTAGTGAAAGGACTATTTCTAATCTTCAAGCCTTTAATAATGGGAATTCAAGCTATTTATGGTCTAATCGAAAAGTGGTATTTGCCTCTGCTTGGCTGGTCACTAAAACATAAAACAGTTGTGCTGGGTGTTGGAATTGGAATGTTTGCATTTACTCTTTTTTTGGTGCCAAAGCTAGGCGTGGAACTAATACCATCCATGGCACAAAATGAATTCAAAATATCAGTTGAATTGCCCCCGGGAACACCGATCAGGAAAACTGATGAAGTAATAGCTGGCATTCAAAAAAGCGTTGCTGAGATTCCAGAGGTAAAATCATCTTTTTCCATGTCCGGCAGCGGCAATCGATTTTCTTCCGGAAAAGGTAAAAAAGGCGAAAACAAGGGTGAGGTCAGTGTGCTTTTGGTAAATGACAGCAAAAGACCGGAAGATGCTGTCATTGGCTCGATCAGGAAAAGCCTGCAACGAGTTCCGGGGATTGAATATAAAATCAAAAAGCCATCTTTGTTTTCGTTGAAAACTCCTCTGGAAATCGAAATTTCCGGTTACAACCTTGACTTACTGCAGGAAATAGGTTCACGGCTGGTAGCTGATATGTCGGCCAGTGGATTATTCAAGGATATCAGGTCTTCTGTGGACGAAGGACAGCCCGAACTGCAGATCCATTTTGATAAGGATAAACTGGCGTCACTCAAACTGCAGCCTTACGAAATTGCGCAGCGCATTATGTATCAGGTACAAGGAAACGTACCTACCAAATTCAGCAACAAGGAACAGAAAATCGATATTCATGTCAACGCAGTTGACACCAGAGAATCATCAGTTAATGAGATAAATCGGTTAATCATCAATCCTGAACATATAAACCCGCTCTCACTTGATTCAGTGGCAACTATCAAGGAAGCGACCAGTCCAGGAGAGATTAAGCGAGTTGATCAACATCGAGTCGCCATAATCAGTGCTGATTATACGACAACTGACTTGGGAACAGCAGTGAAGGGTATTTATGCAATTGTCAATCAGCTGGTGATTCCACCTGGTATTACAATCGATGTTTCGGGACAAAACCAAGAAATGGAGAAATCGTTTGCTTCCCTGAAGATGGCTTTGTTGTTGGCGGTTTTTCTGGTGTATCTCGTCATGGCCTCACAATTCGAATCCTTTATTCATCCACTGGTGATACTTTTTTCTATTCCTCTCTCATTGATCGGAGCTGTCCTGGCTTTGTATCTAACCGGTTCCAAAATTAGTGTGATTGTTTTCATAGGAGCCATTTTGTTGGCAGGCATTGTAGTTAACAATGCAATTGTTTTAATTGATAAAATCAACCAGTTTCGGGCGGAAGGAACAGCAAAATCGGACGCTATTATGGAAGCCGGGAAAATGAGGTTGCGGCCTATTTTGATGACCACCCTGACGACAACACTGGGTCTTATACCTATGGCATTGGGGGTTGGTGAGGGTTCCGAAATAAGATCCCCGATGGCAGTGACAGTGATTGGTGGCCTATTGGGGTCGACCCTTTTGACACTGGTAATCGTTCCTACCGTCTATAGTCTGGTTGATCGAAAATCTTAGTTTAAGGTGCCGACCTTTGCTGCGCTTATAGGAAACATCTGATTTATAAAAAGCACAATTAACAAATGACTATTATACTACTTACATTCTTTTCTCAATGCTCTTTGTGTGATTGGTTGTATTACTATTTTTTAATGTTTAACTGGCTGCTCATATTCTAAACAACAAAATATGAACCAATGAAACTCACACACTTTGCCTTAAAACGTCCGGTCACTATTGCCATGATATTTTTGTCTTTCGCAGTAGTTGGCGGCCTATCTTCCCAAAAGTTACCCTTGGAGTTGATGCCGAATACAGAACTACCGTTTGTGTATATTTATATTCCCTATTTCAGATCCACACCTGAACAGGTTGAAAAGCAGGTAACCAAACCGGTTGAGGAAATCATTGCGCTGGTTGGGGGAATCAAAAACATAGAATCAAGTTCCAGCGAGTCAGGAGCAGAAATTTTTGTGGAGTTCAAATGGGGAGTTAATTCCACCATGAAGTCTATTGAGATCAGGGAAAAACTTGAGAACATCAAACAGGACCTGCCGCGGGATATTGGTAGGATTTTTTTGGGGAAATGGAGCATGGCTGATATCCCAATACTTGAGCTGTCAATTTCCAGCAAAACCAACGTCAACCATATGTATCACGCCTTTAATAAGATTTTAAAGCAACGACTAAAAAGAATCGACGGCGTTTCCAAAGTTGATCTCTATGGAGTTAACAAGAAGAAAGCGAGAATCAATCTCCAGGCCAACAAAATCAAGGCGTACAAAATAAATCTTGCTCTGTTGGCAGACATGTTGGATAAAGTAAATTTCAGTATGTCTGCCGGCACTATCAAAGATGGGCAGAGACAGTTCTTGTTGCGACCAATTGGAAAGTTGACAAATCTGGAAGAATTGAATGAATCAATAATAGGTGATTACAATCTGCGGCTGAAAGATGTTGCGACTTTGACATACGAAGTTGCCAAAGTGGAACAAAAGCGAAGACTAAACGGCAAAGATGCCATTGCCGTCGATATTTATAAGGAGTCAGGAGCTAACATTGTTGAGGTTACCCAAAAGGTTCAGAAGGAGCTGAAACGAATCAAAAACTTGCCGGCCATGGAGGGGATCGAATTTTTGCCGATTTACAATTCTGCCGATGCTATCAAAAGTTCTTTAAATGAATTGCTGAAGTCAGGGATCATCGGGCTTCTACTAGCCATTGTCGTTCTATTTTTATTTCTAAGACAGATCGTTCCAACGCTGATTGTGGCCGCTTCAATTCCACTCTCTTTATTCTTTACACTGGCTTGCATGTATTTCCTGGGATATTCGTTAAACATTCTGACTATGTTAGGGCTGCTGCTCGCAGTGGGCATGATCGTCGATAACTCCGTGGTGATCGTTGAAAATATCCAGCGACATTTGAGCAGCGAAACGGACAGGGTGTCAGCCATCGAATTGGCCAGTGACCAGGTTAGTCTTGCAATAGCGGCCGGGACATTAACGACAATCATTGTTTTTTTACCCAACATGGTGGGGAAAAGCAGCGAAATTACCTACTATCTAAAACATATCGGAATGACCTTTTCCATCGCCTTGTGCTCTTCATTGCTTACAGCACAAACCGTTATTCCCATGCTGACCATGGTGATCCGACTAGGAAAAGCCGGCAAAGAGGTTCCCTGGATCGAATCCTTGGCATTTCGCTATCGACGGGTGTTATCATGGATGCTGGACCATCCCAAAACAACTGTTTTGTTAAGCATCTTGCTTTTAGCCTCCATGGCAATTCCTGCAAAGATTGTGAAAACCGACCTGATGTCCGACGGGGAAAACCGCATACTGCAGCTTCAATACAACATTTCCAATCCTTATCCCTTAAAGAAAGTCGAACACTCTGTTTCCCGAATTGAACAGTATTTGCTCACTCATCAGGATGAATTTGAAATCAACTCCGTTTACAGCGACTATTCCCGTCTGCATGCCGTCACAACACTGCAGTTAAAAAAGGGAACGGATGCCAATAAAAGTCAAAAACAGATTCAACTGCTGATCAAAAAAGGCCTTCCGGATGTGGTGGTCGGTAAACCCGGTTTTTCCGAACGGAAAGCCGGTGGCAATGACAAGAAGCTGCATATTGTTTTAAAAGGTCCGGCCTACCAGCAATTGGCAGATGTATCCAAGAAAGTTATCCGTAAATTGAAATCGATAGAGGGATTGGGAGATCTTACCACAGACCGCAAAGCAGATGAGAATAACTTGTTGATCACGCTGGACAAAGAAAAAATCAGAAAGTTTAAACTGATACCGGAAGCCATTGCTGAACATGTTTCGCTGGCCATGCGGGGATATAACATCAAAAGTATTACCACTTCAGAGGAGGAAGTAGAAGTGGAGGTGATGTTTGATGAAAAGGATCGGCAGGGATTTGGAAATCTGCAGAATCTTAGATTTGAAAACGAGGAAGGTGTTCAATTTACATTGGATTCCCTTGCCAGTCTGAAAGAGGGAAAAGGGCCTACATCCATTTACAGGAAAAATCGGAGAATCTCACTGCTGTTATACATAAATCGTGGTTTGATGACGATGGATGATATTAAGGAAACGGTCAGCAAGAAAATGGTTGAAATGGATCTGCCGTCTGGAATTTCCTGGGAGTTTGGTGATTCCATGAAAAAAGAAGACGAAACGGAATCGATTCTTATTTTCAATGTGGCTTTGGCAATTGTATTGATTTTTTTAGTCATGGCGTCGTTGTTTGAATCAGTATTGTTTCCCTGGGCTATCTGGCTTTCAATCAGCTATTCAATTGTGGGGGTTTTCTGGTTCTTCCTGGTGACAAACACTATTTTTACCTTTATGGCCTGGATTGGTGTGCTTGTCCTGACCGGGGTTGTCGTCAATAACGGAATTGTGTTGATCGATTCCATCAATCAACTCAGGGCTAAGGGATTGGAAAAAAGGGAAGCCCTTATTCAAGCCGGGGGAGACAGGATGAGACCCATTTTGATGACAGCGGCAACTACAATCCTGGGTCTGATTCCACTTTGTATCAGCACTTCCCTGGTAGGAGGAGATGGTCCTCCTTATTATCCCATGGCCAGGGCGATTGTCGGCGGATTATTGCTTTCTACTTTCGTAACCCTAATTATCTTGCCAACAATCTATAACCTGATCGATAATTTCTCGGAATGGCTAAGGAAAAAGGTCTCTACGTCGTTAGTATCCGGGATTCGACTGCGTTCTCACTAATGAGTTGAATTCAACTACTCGTGCAAAACCCTGGTTTTTGACATGAGGTAAATTTCATTGTGATCTCTTTAAAGCAGGTAAGAACAGTAGGCACTCCTGCTTCATGCTCTGTGACTGTTGTGTCTCTGTGGTGAAAAATGAAAATACTACTGGTAGAAGACGATCAAAAAACTGCGGATTTTATTATCAAGGGATTAAAACAGGAAACCTTTTCCGTGGATCATGCTGTAAACGGCGAGGATGGGTTGCATTTAGCTTTAACGGAATCTTATGATGTCGCTATTGTGGACATCATGCTGCCAAAACTAAATGGCCTGACCCTGGTAAACGCGTTGAGGCAACATGAAAACCCACTGCCGGTGCTCATACTCAGTGCGAAAAACACTGTCGATGACAGGGTTAAAGGGTTGCAAAGCGGTAGCGACGATTACCTGGTAAAACCCTTTGCTTTTTCAGAACTGGTGGCAAGGCTTCATGCTCTTATGCGCAGAAGCAGCGGCAATATACAGCAATCACCTATTTTAAGTCTTGGTGATATTACCATGGATCTTCATCGTCACAAGGTTATTGTTAACGGAATTGAGATTTTGCTCCAGCCCAAAGAACTTATCCTGCTTGAATACTTGTTAAGAAACCAGGAGAGAGTGGTCTCCAAAACCATGATTATGGAGCATGTTTGGGATTACAATTTTGATCCCCAGACCAATGTGGTTGAAGCTAAGATCTCCAAATTAAGAACCAAGCTGGCGGAAGTTACAGACAAGGAGTATATCCATACTGTGAAGGGGTTGGGGTATGTCTGTGAAGTGAGGGAATGAATCAGGTTATGGTTGTTTAAATAGTATAGAAAACAAAGTACCGCCTTCTTTAGGGCAGGAAGCTGTAATCTGTCCCTGGTGCTTTTCCACAATCGTTTTCACATAACTCAAGCCAAGACCGTTTCCAGGTTTGGTTCTGCTGGAATCTTCCCGAAAAAAGGGATCGAATACTTTCTTGTAGTTTTCCCTGGCTATTCCTGGCCCTGTGTCTTTAATTTCCAATACAATCTGCTTTCCGATTTGAGCCAGATTGATAGCAATGGTTCCTGATTCGGGGGTGAATTTTAAAGCGTTATCCAGCAGATTAGCAATGGCCCTTTGCAAAGTGGAACGATCGCCTTTTAAGAAAACCGGTTGCTCCGGTAAGGAAAACGTAAGAAGTTGCTGATTATCTTCCGCCACTTCAGAAAAAATCTCTTTAGCTGCCAACAGCAGGGCTTTTATATCCAGTTGCTCTTTCTTTAAAACGATCACTCCCGAATCAAGAGAAGCAATTTCAAGCATGGTGTTGATCATACTTTCCAGTTTCTCACAATCCTCTACAACCCTTTGGGCCATAGTGCGATAATCCTCAACTCCCGAATCACCCCTGAGGACGACTTCAGCATTACCTCGAATACGGGTCAATGGACTGCGTAAATCGTGTGCCACACTGTTGCTGATATCCTTTAACTCTCCTATTAGTGATTCGATACGATCGATCATCATGTTAAAGCTACGGGCAAGTTGCTCGATTTCCTCAGGTTGATTCTCAACTTGCACCCGCATATTTAACTTACCTGAGCTGATACTCGAAGCCGTTGATGTAACCTGCTTCACCCCGGACATGGCCCGATTGGCCATAAAATATCCAATGAAGGCGCTGAGCAGAACGGCAATCAATACAACAATGCCAACAGTAACGGTAAATTGACCGATAACATAACTGGCATCCTCATATTGCAACCCAAGTTGCATGATCAAATCGTCTTCGATCTTCCAGTAAAGCATGCGTATGGGATTTTTACGATGTTCGTAATCGACGATTTCAACAAAAGATTTCCGGTTTGCAAGCTGTTGAAAGGGATAATCTTCTATGGTCAGGTTGGGCCAGGTCGCGAGATTGGATGCGGCTATCACCCTTTTATCGCGGGTGATAAATCTGATGAATCCCTCACTGCTATCCGGGTCATCCTGCTCCGAATCCTGCAATGTTTCTCGCAGTATTTCCAGGGATTTGGTTTGATAGATGTTCTCAATATCGTTGGCATACAACTCCATTATTTCATCGTACTGCGATTCTAAACTTTCGATCAGAATAATATATATAAACAGCACCATAAGCAGGGCCAGTAACCCTGTCAGGATTGTGTAGATAACGGTTAAGCGACCTGTTAGGGTTGCAAGAAAATTGAATCTTAACTTCATGGGCTTGCTTATTTGGTAATATGGATCCGTTGCATGCCGGCCCATTCAGCCATGTCACTATCCGGATCAGAAATTGCCAACAATTCATTTAGATGCAGGAGAGCATGTTCATTTTGGCCCAGGTTGCGGTAGCCTTCTGCCAGAAATCGGTTAATCCGGATTTCAATGGCCGGAAGGATCTCGTAGTCTATGGTTCGAATCAACCATTCCGGAAAGGTGGTTTCCTCCAGCTTTTTGCGTGTCACTGTCCAATCCAGTTGAGAAAGGATATCAACTCCTTCCTGATAAAGGTTAACCGCCTCCGGCAGCATGGTATAAACTGCACCGCAAATGTACCTGGCAAAATCCAGGGAGAAGACATGTCGTTCGTTGGATTTTTCAATCCGTTTCAAATACCCCAGGGTTTTTTTGATATTGAGCATTGGTTCCGAAAAACCACCTGCAGCCGAGATGGAGAACAGATAGGTTAGCGCTGCTACAGCATTATTCAATACATAAGCAGAAGGTTTTGAGAGATATTTTGTAACCTTGCTTCCGGCATGTTTTATGTTGCCACTGAATATATCAGCCAAAATGCTAATGTTAATCGCATCATAATCTGAAGATGTCAGTGTTCTCTTGGCAATGGTATCCCTGGCTTTTTTAAAATCACCTTTGCAAAAATAATAAAAGCACTTTAATAAAAGATCTTTGGGTGGTGTCTTAGGAAGTTCGTTACCTTCCACCGGGAAGAAATTTAAAAATTTTAAACTGTTTGGAAGTTGATTAATCTGTCGTATGGCAACCTCTCCAGTAATTTTGGACATTTTTTGTCGATAGCATACCATAAAATCTGTCAAGGTTTCGTCTGCTTCTGTCATCAGACGAATGGCTTTCTGAGTCGGAATATCACCGACCAGATCCATGGCAAAAATACTGGTGTCTTTGGCCACAGCCTGTTTTATGGCATCCCGATAAACACGAAAAACCTGAATCGAATAGTCAAATCGAACACCAATCTCCTCCCTGCGCTTGATCAGTTCTATTATCTGGCAATCTGCCTCGTCATAAACTTTTCCGTTTTCGCTGATTCCTGGCTGAATTAACTCCTCCTTTTCCAGCAATCTTATTTTTTCCAGGGGATATCCGGTCCGCTTTACGATTTGGGATTCTTTGATAAGTTTTGATTGGGTCGGGATCTTATGTGATTTCAAAATCGCTTTTCCCATTGCCATATCTTCATCTATGGCCTCTCCGGAATCGATAATCCTTTTGATGACATCCAGGGGCAGGAATTTCTCCTTCTGCAGTTTCTTGATTAACTTAATCCGCTCCACACAGGACTCGTCATAATAAGCCATGTTTTTACTGGTTTTAACCGGGGCTGGTAACAGGCCTTCATTTACATAATGTTTAATTGTGGGTGCGGATACACCCGCTTTTTTTGCCATTTGACCGATACGGATCAGATTATTCTCTTTTTTCTTCATCCCTTGTAGTTGCTGTTGGTTAGGAGGGGTCGGTAAAGGTATGTGAAAACTCGCTTATTCTTTCAGCTGGATCCGTTCCTGTAAACCCAACTTGTTTTTAGAGAATTCACTCTCAAACTCTCTTTCTGCAATAGGATTTTGTATTTTTGATTCTATTGAAAATCTTCAAAATAATACAGAACTAGAAGGTTTTACTTTTTATAATTGGCTAAAAATCAATTTATCGTAGAAATAAAATAATAATAGAAATAACCGTGTTTTACAGGCAGGCTTGATTTTATCTTGACATATGATTATGTAAATTGTAGTGGTTTTTATCAAAAGTAAAACCTTTAACTATTAGTATTTTCAAATTTATCTGTTACAAAATGTCATTTTCCCCTCAACATTCTGATATAAATACTTATTTTAACCACCTTTTCATGTGATATGGGTCCCTTGATGCAGCTTCAATCGGGAAAGTGAAAAGAAATCCTGCTAACATAATACCGGAGATGGCCTATGGTATAATTCCGCACTAATTGTTGTAACATGTTAAACAACTTGAATCGTTAACCTTCACAACACACTAAAAGGAGAGAGCAATGAATAGAAATCGACTGATTCAAATAATAATGGTTGGTTTGCTCTGTTTAATACTGACCGTCGGCTGCAAACCGGCTGAATCAGCAGATGATTCGACCACAGCTTCTGGCACTGGTGAACTTGGACAATCGTTGGCAGCAGCATCAACTAAAGACTTAAAACAGTTGCTGGTGATGGATTGGAATGAGATGTCGGAGGCAGATCAGGACAAATTGAAATATTTAACCGGAGCCATGTCCTCTGCTGATTTTAATGCAAAATATCAATCTATGACTGCATCCGGAACAGGTTTCAGTTCACAATCCTTGCTGGATGATATCAGTAATCTCATCTGGGGCAGCTGGGACAAGGTCGATATACCAGGAGCTGTGTGCAGCAACGGTAGTCAGTACAAGATCTTTGTCCAGAAATCTACAGGCTTTATTAACTGGCTGAAAGGTTATACAAAAAACCTGATTGTGTATTTTGAGGGAGGAGGCGCTTGTTGGGACTATCCGAGTTGTACCCGACAGACCGGAATTCGGGGGGCTGCCAACCCGAACGGAATCCCCGATAATCACATGAGTATCGGAGATTACCTTGATCCCAATAAAGATGGCGGTAGTGTGAATGCAGCTTCCACACCCTTGATTCTTAGGAATCATCCGACTGGAGACAATGTGCAAACCTCAAACTGGAACATGGTATTTATTCCTTATTGCACAGGGGATGTCCACGCCGGAAACAAAACAGTGGTATATGAAGATCCGACAGGCGTAAATCCACCAATAACCTATCATCATAAGGGTGCACCCAACATGGAAAAGGTTGTTGATTATCTTCAGGATGAATTCCCCAACATGAAAAAGCTGTTTGTTTCCGGCAACAGTGCCGGTGGAGCAGGTTCTCTGGTTAATTATCACTTTATTCGCAAGGCTTTGAACCCGGATAAGAGCTATCTGCTGAACGATTCCGGCCCCGTGTTTGATGCTCCCGATTCAAGTTACAATCACTGGCCCCTTCAGCAGCAAATCAAGGGATCCTGGAATCTGGATTATATTTTGGCTAAATTTAGTGTCGACATGCCGGCTTTTGATTTTAACGGCAATTTTGGCGTGTTGATGGAAGCCCTGGCAGATGAATGGCCCAATGATATCCTGGGAATCACCCTGTTTACAAGGGATGCCAATTATTCCATGTACTCCTATGCCCGCTTTTTTGATCTGGATGAAAACATTCCGGAAGAAAAGGAACAAGTATTACAATTATGGCGTGAAGATGTGGAAGCCATGATGCTTAAGTTGGACACCATTCCTAATTTCTCCTATTTTGTGCCCTATTACCGGAAGATTATCGATAGTCACTGTACGACTACGGTCGAGTTCAAAGGGACGGAAATCCTGGATACCGGCATTGATGTCGGAGATTATATTGAAGATATGCTGGATGACGGCAGCGTCACCAGTTATCATGAACCGGATAATCCCTCTGATGCGGATGTCACTGATTTCTGGATGGAGCTGGTTGAGCTGCTTATGTAAAACATGCGGGATATTCAGATTTTAAATTTTATACTCAAGTTTCGCACCTGTTTTTGCAGTAGATGATTTATATGGTGTAAAACCACCATCAGCGATTCAGTTAAAAGCATTTGGCTATTAGCGATCTAATGTCGTTAACTTAAGCGATTTATGGACCACTTTAAAATTGCATTGGGGATGAAAAATATGTATAATAAGATAGCAAAATCAAATAGATACATTATTGATCTCAACCCCATATTGGAGATAATATGTCAGCAAATCATCAAAGTGGCCCACAGTTTGGTACAGCACTT
>JAKSDL010000090.1 GCA_022360105.1 Pseudomonadota bacterium | reverse complement strand
TGGCGGTATGGAAACACAGTTGCCATAACCGGATTGTCTGTTGAAGGTAAAGCAGAATTTGATGAGACAGAGGTAGGTGATGTTGACGCAGGGCTTAATTCCGGCGGACCGGAGGACAGTGAAAGTCCAGTTCCGTTTGCCTTAGCAGCTTTCCGAGGTGAATCGTTCGCCGGTGAATTGTATTCAAATATCGGTGATGGATTAAAAACAGACATTGAGCAAGAGAATGTTGTCACCAAATCTGGTACATTTGATAAATCCAATGTTTATAAGGAAGAAAAGAAGTTATTTGCAAATCTAGCATATGTGTTCGGAGAGACCGTATCAATTGGAATTGGATATCGCAGCATCAACAATAAGCAAAAACAAGAAACAACAGTTGGAGCTAACACAGAACAAACTGATACCGATGTTACAACCGTAGGAACCAGTATAAGCGGTTCAATTAGGCTTGCAGAGATATTTTTCATAGCTGCTGGAATGGAATCTGTAAAAGAAACAGGAACATACAAAACTGAAGGTTTACTCCTTCCAGCAGATGCTGATACAGACTTTGTTGAAAACAGCTGGACCAACACATTAGCCGGTTTAGGAGTAATAGTAGGTGACCCAGGGGATACTCAGTTTAGAGCAGAATATTCCATGATTTCTTCGCCAGAATCAGAAGAGAAAGACGATGCAGGTGTTGAGGAAACTTCCGAACATCCTCAAACAACTACAACTTTTGTTTCAGCAGAAGTTAAATTTGGTGATTTTTTAATTGGATACAATAATGAAACAGAAATTGAAGCTGAGCTAAACGGCAAAGAAAGTGAGACTATAACAACTTCAATAGGAATAGGCTGGGTGCCCCTTGAAGGTTTATCAATATCTGCTTATTCATTGGAGAACAAAGTCACATCAAAAGACGATTCACTGGGTGAATCAGTGGTAAACCCGACAGGATGGCGTCTATTTATCGGCTACAACTTCTAACCAACCCATTCCAATCTTTGCCGATTTCAAAAATCGGCAAAGATTGCCTCTATCCTGTTTCAACGATAAAAACGTTTCCGGTTTAGTTTTTCGTCAGATACATCAGATATTCCCGTTGTGCTGCGTAGTCCTCGTTTTCAATACCCAGCATGCTTTGCAGGGTGCGCCAGTTTTTGCGTCTTTCCAGGACGAAAAGCACCATCTGTCTGCTTAACCCAACCGGTACAAAACTGCCGTTGATTTCCATTTTGGCGTAAATGGAATCTTTGGGGATAAAGGAGCGATGATTTGGCTGTAGATATCTTCGATTCACAATATCCTGAAAGCTGATCAGCTTGATCTTTTCATCCAGGGAGGTCATGTTCTTTTCCTCTCCCGGTTTCACCGGAAAAAAGTGCTTGCGAAATCTTGCTTCAGTATAGGCCCAGTGGGCAACGGTATAATTATACTTATTCTTCGTATCCGGTGCTGTTTTCTGTTTCCAATCCCGACGAGTGTCAGGATTTCCTTTCAAAGAGAGCGTTTCCCGGTATGATTCACCTAAAGACGGATCAAACACAAACTCCGGTGCACAACGGCTATCCCTGGCTAGACTGGCCTGGACCACCGATTTGTCATCCGCCACTCCATGTTCCGGCTGACAACTGGTATAACCCTGAATATAGGCAGAACCCCTGTACAGCAACCCATCCAAAACAGCCTTATAAAAATTGACTGAATTCGCCATGGAAACATGGGCTACAAAAGGACTGCCATGGCCGTTCATTAATATACGTGCCACCTCTTTTCTTTCGGTCAGTTTCCCTTCTGTTGCATTTCCGGCCTGGTTCATGTCGATACCTCCCGGCATGGGTGAGCTGTCTGAATTCTGGCCTCCGGTATTGGAATAAACCTGGGTGTCCAGCATTAGAAAATGAAGGTTGGGTCTGTTCTGTAACACAGCTTTGGAAAGATTCTGAAATCCGATATCACCCATGGCACCATCACCACCTACGGCCCAGACCTTAGGCAATTCAGCAATTTCTCTTGCTGTCATCACCGAATCATCAAAATGGGTGTACTGGTAATACATGTCATTGGTGAATCCGCTTAAATTATCCCGCAGGAGAAAATCCACCAGTCTTTCCGGAAGCACTGATCGCTTGGAATGATCCATGATCAATGATTCTCCGAATAACCAACTGGTTGTAGGAGAATCTTGAAACAAAGAGTTCATCCAGGGATAGGTATGAGGATTGTTAGGATGGGTTGACCCATAAACAGTGTTGCAACCTGTACAACCACCCATCATCATGGTGGCCATTCCGTTTTCATAACGACCATCAACGGATCGGACATCTTTGTGATTGAATGCGTCCTGTCGTAACACCAACTCAAGAGCCTTGATCAGACTGGTATCCGTTCCTTGAAAAAGGCTCTCCATTCGTTGCAGGCTATCCTTTTCATTTTCACCACCCAGCCCGAGAATGACGTGTTTAAGTGTTCGAGTCCACCAGGTATAGGAGGAATGGTAGTCAACTTCCATTTTTTTGAGTTGATCCGATCCAATCAGTTTTAATTTATCGGCCTTTTGCTCCAGGCGTTTTGCTTTTTGATGATATAGAGGCCGCATGTAGGCTTCGGTCATACTGACCACACCTCGTAATATACTCTTTTCACCACAACCTGCACATGACCCGTCTCCGGCGACAAAGGCTTCATAGTTGCTGCGAATCATGAGATGGTTTTGTAACACTGCCGATCGGCAGGTCGCAAGGTTCAAGGGATCGTATTTCCCAAGAAATTGTTCAGGTGTTTCCGGTAGCAGATCCAGAAATCTCATTACCGTTTCGTTTCTGGAATTAACCAGATCCTTTTCCGGAACCATCTGCAGGGCTTTTCGTTCACCACATTCGGTAACACACTCACCACAGCCCTTGCACAGCTCACTAATGCCAATCATAAATACTCCGCCCCGACCTCTTTCCTTTTTTTCCGGAATTTCAAACAGGGCCCGCACATTGGCATAGGCGATTGGCAGTTCTCTGGTGATATTGGTTAGTTCCTCTGTTGTTTGCTCAAACTCGGAATGATCTTGAAGATCCGTGTGCTCTGCCAGCAATTCCTTGAAAGCCTCTTTAAAAACTTCAGCAAAGGTGGCCGGTTCATGCCTTTTATCCCTGGCATTCACCCGCATAATCATTCGGATGTTGTTTTCCAATTCCTCGGACAACTCCAGTAATTGATCCCTCACTGAATGACTGGAAACATAGTGAGAGATTATGGTGTTGATCACCGTGGAAAGCTCCTGGGCTGTGTTCGGCAGTGCCGTGTCCGGACAGGCTTTGATGCAAGACATGCATTGAACGCACTTCCTGGGATTCCAATACGGTACTGTACGCCTGGACACAAACTTGGAAACCGTTGCAGCTGTTGCCGCAGGCATCGATCCGGTTGCAGCCAGCGGTGAACAAGGCTGGTGATAGCCAAAATCAGAGCGGAACTCCGAATCGTATTTCCCAGTGGTAAACAAGGCAGCTTTGTCCGGTTCACGATTCGAATCCTCAACGAAACGTTTGGCTCCTGTAACCGGAAGCCTACCCTCTCCACGCATTCGGGAACGGTCAAGAGCGTCGACTTCACCGTGTGTGACTTCCCAGACCTGCTCAAATCCCGCCTGCATCACTTTCATGTTAGATTCGACTACAGCTTCACCAAACCTACCAAACTTCTTTTGGTACTGGGACTGAACAGTACTTAGAAATGCATCATCATCAATGTTGTTTACCTCCAGAAAATCGGACACTTTGAAGAATGCCCCTAAAAACGAATTCCCCTGCATCCTGAATTGCAGATCGGATCGATTGGTAGCCTGGCTTGCGATATCAAAACCATTTAACCCAAAAACCCTTATGTTTTTATCGATGATTTCCTGTCGATACTTGGGAGGAATGATCTGCCATACTCTTTCCGATTTGGTTTCCGACGTTTCGATGATAAATGAACCGCCTTTCTCCAGCCCTGCCAGGGGATTGGTGTGGGTAAAAGCTTTGGGGTCGCAACAAAGAACAACATTGACGTGATTCAGATCGCAATTAACCCTGATCCGTTCAGGTGCAGCTACCAGGAAATAGGAGGTAGGGGCTCCTTTCTTTTCGGAGCCATATTTAGGATTGGCACTGACGTGGTAAGCCGGGGTTTGTTCCTTATTCCCGCCGTTATCACGCTGACTTATCAACCTACTGAACTCACCGATTATTTCTCCGAGGTTTTTACCGGTAGTGATGGCTCCCCATCCTCCTACGGAATGGAAACGAATGGCAATGGCGTTTGCCGGCAAGCAGCTTGGAGTCTCATCAGAGTTCACGGCATAGGGATGATTGACTCCAACGTAGAAGAAACTCGTTCCTTTTTTAGCACTATTGCCATCCTTTCGATCCAGGTCACCCTTGCAGAAATCGTAAGCACCGATGATTCCTTCCGGCCTGAAATCCCTGGAACCCAACCCATATACACCACTGAAAATACGAGGCATTTCATCCATATTAATTTCAGGAAGATGAGCGTAGGCCTGCTGCCCGGTATTGGTTAAGGCTTTTGATAGTGCAGAACGGATATCACGGGTCAACAGGTTATCCCCAGCCATTTGATCATCGGTTCGTTCCAGAACAATAACGCGTTTCTTTCCCGCCAAGGCTTCAATAATGGCTTTCTCAGGAAAAGGACGCAGGACATTGATGTGTACGATACCAACGTTTTCCTTACGGGTTTGCTTGAGGTAATCCGAGACAGCTTCTATGTTTTCTGCCGAAGAACCCAGGGAGACAAAAACGGTTTCAGCGTCTTTTGTGTTGTATTCACTGATTAGTCCGTAATGGCGGCCGGTCAGCTCGGCAAATTCTTGGTAAGCCTCCTCCAAAAAACCCAGGATTGGCTCTACAAAATGATTCCTGCGAGCCACCACTCCGTTCATATAGTGTTCCTGGTTTTGCACGGAACCCAGCAACAAAGGATTCACCAGGTTGAGCATCGCCGGAACTCTTCTTCTTTTTTTGCCAAACAGCTCCTGCTGGGCAGGTGTGGGGGAATCGATCACATCGTCCGATCTGCCGAGGAATTCACGTATTAACTCTGCTTCCGGTTTGAGAAAAGTTCTTTCCAGATGAGATGTCAAAAAACCATCCTGCACATTAATCCCTGGGGTTAATGCCAACTCATTTACTTTGCGAAGAATCATGGCCTGATCGGAGGCTTGCTGGGCATCTTTTGCGAAGAGAATGGTCCAACCGGTATCGGCGACCGAATAGACGTCGTCATGTCCGCAATGAACATTTAAAGCCTGTCTGGTCAAAGCCCTGGCTGAAACCTGCAAAACCATTGTGCTGAGCTTTCCCGGTGCATGATAATACTGTTCCGAACCATACACAATGCCCTGGCCGGATGTGAAATTGACTACACGTTTTCCGGTGATTGAGATA
>JAKSDL010000008.1 GCA_022360105.1 Pseudomonadota bacterium | reverse complement strand
TAAAGTGAAAAGCACCACGTAGTGATGCGAAGCTTAAAAAATTTAGTATCGCTTTGCAACCTTTATTTTTATTCTAACGTCAAAATTATTACCGTCTCCATACCTATATAACCCATGGATTTATTTAGCGAAAGTGAAGAGAAAAATATCAATGCGGCCAGACCATTGGCGGTACGTATGCGACCGGAAACTATAGAAGATGTGGTTGGCCAAAGTCAATTCCTCGCACCCGGTAAACTGATGTGGAGAATGCTGCAAGCAGACAGGTTAACAAGCCTGATATTTTACGGCCCTCCCGGCACAGGTAAAACCACACTTGCCCATGTTATAGCGAATCATACCCAGGCTGAGTTTGTCGCTAAAAATGCAATATCAGCTACGGTAGATGATATCCGTGGTGTTTGCAAAGAAGCCCATGACAGGCTGGCGACAGAAGAAAAAAGGACTGTCCTTTTGTTAGATGAAATTCACAGGTTCAACCGTGCAAGGCAGGATGTTCTGCTGGCTGATGTAGAAAGTGGAACAATTATCCTGATTGGTGCTACCACCGAGAACCCCTTCTTTTCGGTTAACTCAGCTCTGGTTAGCAGAAGCACCTTGTTTGAATTTGAACCTATTAACGAAGATGACATAAAACAACTGCTTCAACGAGCTATATCTGATAAAGAACGAGGTCTGGGAAAATATAATGCTACCATTGACGAAAAAGCGTTAGACTTTCTCGCTGTTAGATGTGATGGGGACGCGAGAAAAGCTCTCACGGCATTGGAAGTAGCAGTTATAAGCCAGCGAGCATTTGAACCAGAAAAAGAAATTACAATTACCGAAGATATGGCAGCAGAATCCATCCAGAGAAAATCACTGGTATCTGATAAAAGCGGCGATACCCATTATGACCTTGCCAGCGCCCTTCAAAAATCTATGCGTGGTAGCGACCCTGATGCTACTGTATACTGGCTGGGACGTTTGATAACCGGCGGGGAAGACCCAAGATTTATTGCCAGGAGAATTTGCGTTTGCGCTGCCGAAGATGTCGGCAATGCCGATCCGACAGCGACAATACTTGCTTCAGCGGCAGCCCAGATAGCTGAGTTTGTTGGTTTTCCTGAAGCTCAATTGCCATTGGCACAAGCGGCAATATACGTTGCATGCGCACCAAAAAGCAATGCCGTGACAAAAGCTATAATGGGAGCCAAGAGTGATATCGAGTCCGGCAGGACAGCCCAGGTCCCGTTGCATTTGAAAGACTCTCATTATTCTGGGGCAAAAAAACTTGGTCGAGGTGAAGATTACAAATATCCTCATTCATTCCCGGGAGGTTTTAT
>JAKSDL010000847.1 GCA_022360105.1 Pseudomonadota bacterium | reverse complement strand
AAGCGAACACCTGATCCTGTTGTGACTCCCGGTCAACTGAAATCCGATCAGCAATCCATGCTTCTTCAGCCGGAAAGCACACTGGCCTTGGATTATGGCGGATCCTACACCCAAAACAATCAAATCAGTGTCCCTGCTGTTCATAACCTGGGTTATAATGGCACCGGTGTTGTGATTGCCATTTTTGATTCCGGATTCAACCGGTTGACTCATGAGGCCTTTAATTCGATAAACATTGCCGATACCTGGGATTTTGTAAACGGCGATGCGGATGTCGGGGATGGGTCCGATATGGGAACCGGCAGCCATGGAACAAACACCTTAAGTACCGTTGGCGGATATGCACCTGGAGATCTGATAGGTCCTGCTTATGGCGCAACCTATTACCTGGCAAAGACTGAGAATAACGAATCGGAACTACATGTTGAAGAAGATAACTGGTGTGCTGCAGCAGAATGGGCCGATACTAACGGGGCTCAAATTATCACCAGTTCGCTGGGTTATACCGATTTTGATACAGGCACGGATTATACCTGGCAGGATATGGATGGAGACACAACAGTTGTTACCCAATGTGCTGACCTGGCGGCAACCAAAGGTATCGTGGTGATCAATTCTGCCGGAAACAACGGTTACCATTCCAGCAACAACACTTTGGGTGCTCCTTCGGACGGACATTTCGTTATTGCTGCCGGGGCGGTAACCTCTTCAGGTTCCCGTTCCTCGTTCAGTTCTGTAGGACTATCTGCCGACGGTCGTATCAAGCCGGACGTGATGGCAATGGGATCCAGTGTACGCGTCGCCAGTGCCAATTCAGACACGGGTTACTCCAGTGTCAATGGAACTTCTTTCTCATGTCCGCTCACAGCTGGTGTTGCCGCATTGGTTATTGAATCCAACCCCAGTCTTACGGCTACGCAGGTGAGGGATATACTTCGAAATACTGCAGATAATGCTTCCAGCCCCAATCGTGAATACGGATATGGAATTTTAAATGCATTGGCTGCTGTTGAAGCCGCAACAGCCAATACATTGAACGCATCGTTCACCCATACCAGCAATTTGCTGGAGGCAACCTTTACTGATACCAGCTCTGCCCCCACAGGAGAAAGCATTACTGGTTGGTTGTGGAATTTTGGTGACGGAAATACCTCTACCACGCAAAATCCCGTACACACGTATGCAGCAGCCGGAAATTACACAGTAACACTGACTGTCACTGACAGTGCCAGCAACACTGATTCTGCAACAAATACCGTGACGGTTACAGATTCCTTGAATTATTGCATCTCTCAAGGCAATAACGTCAATTATGAATGGGTGGATCGAGTTGATGTAGGAACCTTTTCCAACTCTTCCGGTGCAGCCGGATATACGGATTTTACGTCAAAGGTTATCAACATGACGATTGGAAACAGTTATTCCACAACGCTGTCTCCGGGATTTGCTTCTTTCAGCTATACCGAATATTGGAAGGTTTGGATCGATTTCAACCGGGATGGAGATTTTGTTGATGCCGGAGAAGAAGTATTTTCAAACTCAGGAAGATCGGACGTAAGCGGCAACATTGTCATTCCCGCCGGCATTTCCCCGGGAAACAGCAGGATGCGAGTCTCCATGAAATACAATGGAGCACCAACACCATGTGAAACCTTTAGCTATGGAGAAGTAGAGGATTACACGGTGAGTGTCGGCAATTAATATCCCGAATTTTGGATGGGCAGGCTGCACTGGCCCATCCTACCTTAATACACCACTTGATTGAAGATCATACTTTACCTGTCAATCAAACCTGACCATCATCTTGAATTTCCTGGGAATATGGTATCACAAAAGTGAAAGTGCAGCCGTTTTCCTCGTTGTTTTCAACGTAGATAATGCCTAAATGCGATTTCACAATTTCGTAACAGACCGCCAACCCAAGCCCTGCTCCACCTGCACCGTTTTTGGTACGACTGCTTTGGGTAAATTTGTCAAACACCTGATCCAGTTCCTCTTCAGGAATACCTGGTCCCTCGTCCTTGATGGCCACAAGAATGGCAGGAACCGTTGTCTCACTTTCTGAAGACGGCAGGCTTGTCGACTTAATAATGATATTAACCGATTTTCCTTTCTGGCTGAATTTAATGGCATTGGAAAGCAGATTCTTAATCACCTGGCTGATTCCCCTGCGATCGCAAATGATTTTGGTCTCTTCATCCGACCTGGAGGATTTAATCACAATCTCTTTTTCATCAATGCTTTGTTCAAGTCCGGCAATATTCTCATCGATCATTGCCAACATATCATTTTCGGTGAAATTGCGTTCATAGATGCCCCTTTCCAAATTCGAAAAATCCAGCAGATTGTCTATCAATCCCATCATTGAATGACATGAATTCAATATTTTATGAAAACACTCCAGGGATTTTTGCTTTTTGCCATTAAAAAACTGAATTCCTATCTGGGCAAAACTATAGATATGATGCATGGGGGTGCGGAGTTCATGGGTAATATTGGAGAGAAAGTTGGTTTTCGCTTCATTGGCCTGTTCAGCTTTTACTTTCTCTTCCTGGATTTGCTTGTTGACTTTGATAAGTTCAATGGTCCGCTCCTGAACTTTCTGTTCCAGTCCGACAGCCTTATAAGTAGTCAAAGCCAGCTTATCGGCCAGGATAACTGCATAAAGACAATACAGGGAATCCTTAATAATCTTTTCTTCCAGGTCGATTTCATTCCCGATATTCCTTACCTTGATGCTAAAAGTCTGAACATCCGTTTCTGCTACCACGCTGGCAGAGCATGGTTTGTCACTAATCAGACTCATTTCTCCAAATATATCGCCTTTTCGCCTTAGTTTTAATATAAAATCCTCTTGTTTATAAATACCTATGGTCCCTCGCATTAAAAAATAAATTTTGTCATTTGGTGTATCTTCAACCAGTAGCTTCTCACCCTGTTTAAATTGTTCGATTTCAGACAGAGGAACGAGCTTGTCAATTACCCTGCTTGGTAATTCCTGAAATAAATTTGTCTTATCCTTTAGAAAACGGATGATTTCCAGATTGCTTTTCCCTAAAAGGCTCTCGTCGAAGGAAATGGCATATTCATGCCTTTTGAACATTGCACGCTTTTCAGTTTTATCAGTCATAACACGGTTTGATTATGTGATATCTTTCCGGTCCTTAAACCGTAAAAAATCAAACTTTCCAATTAATTATCTATTTTACAAGATTCAAACAAAAACGAAGAATATAAATAATATGCTCATTAAAGACTATAAAATCAGATTGTTAAAACTAAGTGTCACTTGTTTGGTCAACAACCTGTTGTACATTTTCAAACTGCATATTAGATGACATTCAAAAGTAACATTCTGATTTAACAATAGATCGGCAAAGAAAAAAAAACTCTTCAAACTAAACTAGTTTTCGACTGCCTGCACAATAAAACACTGTCCCAACCTATTAAAATTCCCTTTTGTTTTTCATGCGAATCATACACCGATGTTTGACGAAAATAATATTGAAATGAAAAACTTTTAACTCGCTTTTCGTTTTATTCCTCGCGTTATTTTATTCAATTTGTAAAACTTAACGTCCATTAATACGAATTACACTAATAAATGTTAATTTACTTATTTTTTCGTAAAATATGAGATATAAAAATAGGAAATTCGAAAATCATTGTTCCTGAAAATCCCGATATTCTACAACCTGTCAGACCTGAGGAGTCGCATCCATGAAGATCCAAGTTTCCAATCGATTAGAACGTTTACCCCCCTATTTATTCGGCAAACTAAACTCCCTGAAAGCCCAGCTTCGCAGGGATGGCCAGGACATCATCGATTTGGGAATGGGAAACCCGGACAAAGCGGCACCGGAGGAGGTTACGGAAAAAGCGAGGGAAGTTTTAACAGATCCCAAAGCACATCGATACTCATCTTCCAAGGGAATTCCACAATTATTAAACGAAGCGTCCAAGTTTTATGAAAAGAAATACGGAATAAATCTCAAGCCTGAAGAGGAAATCATTGCCACTATTGGCAGCAAGGAAGGAATCTCCCATCTTTCCCTGGCTTTGTTAGGTCCTGGCGATTCTGTTCTGGTTCCGGCCCCATCATTTCCCATCCACATCTGGAGCGCCATTATTGCCGGAGCAAACGTTATTACCGTTCCTTTGGATGCAGACCAGGATAAATTTTTATCCAATCTTTTCAGTACTTATGAAATGCTTTGGCCCAAACCAAAGCTGATGTTTCTGAACTTCCCTCATAATCCCACCACGACGGTGGTTGACAAAAAGTTCTTTGAGGAGATCATACGTTTTGCTCTTAAAAACGAGGTAATTCTGGTAAACGATTTTGCTTATGCCGATATTACCTTTGATGGCCACCAATCAACCAGTTTTCTGGAAATCCCGGATGCCAGGAAGGTTGGAGTTGAGTTTATTTCCATGAGTAAATCGTTCAGCATGGCGGGTTGGCGCATTGGTTTCTGCCTGGGGAATCCTGACATCATCAAAGCCTTGGAAAAAATTAAGGGGTATTACGATTACGGAATCTTCACGGCAGTTCAGGTTGGCGCTATTATCGCCCTGCGGGAGCACTGGAATGAAACCCCGGCTCATTTTGCTTCCATTTACGAATCACGACGGAATGTATTGGTGGAAGGGTTAAATAAAGCGGGATGGGACATAGTCAAACCCAAATCCACCATGTTCACCTGGGCACCGGTGCCGGAAAAATACAAACATGTGGGTAGCATTCGATTCAGTCAATTCCTGATGCATGAAGCGGAGGTATGCGTATCGCCCGGAATTGGCTTTGGTAAAGAAGGTGAGGGCTTTTTAAGAATCGCCATGGTGGAAAATGAAGAACGTATTCAGCAGGCTGTCCGCCAAATCAAACGCGCCATGCAGAACAACACTCCGGATGACATCATGAGCAAATATTCCGGAACCCTTGATTAGATTTAAACCGGATCTTCAACAATTCAAACCCATCCCGATGGGCAGGCTTCGCCGGCCCATCCTACGGACCGATAACCGATAACTATGACACTGATTCACATTTTTTCACGAAACCACTTGCCGGCTTCTTTTACCGCTTCATTTACTTCATTTGGTTGATCGTAGAAGCTAAACTGGTGAAAGGGGGATTGGAGTTCGGTTTTCATCCAATGCAACCGCTTATCGGAACTGGCAATTTTATTAAAATAATTCTTTGTGTATTGGGGCAACACCGCTCCGTCTGAATGAATCATCAGCGTGGGTACAGTCAGGTTGACTGCACTTGGCATGGGATCAGTGGTTAACCAGTCTTCCCAACTCATCACTGCAAATTTATCGGCACTCCATTCCGGTATCGCTCCTCTTTTTGGATTCAAATAATAATCATAGGGACCGAACATGGCTGCAGTTTTATCTGAGGTCGAGATCGACGGAATGTATTCCACCAGACCCGAGGTTTTGTATTTCTTTTTAGCAACACGGGCAGCAGCGATCTTTGAATTTACTCCTTTTTCACCGCCATAAAACAATTTGACTGCTTCGGCATCATGCAACCAGGAAGCAGCCGTGACAACTGATTTGATCCGTTTATCTTCTGAAGCTGCCATCAGTGTGTACATGGAACCAGCACAAACACCAAATGCACCAATACTGGAATTTTCAACTTCCTGCAACGTTTCCAAAAAAGAGACCGCGTTTTTGATATCGACCACTTTTAAGGCCGGACTTTCATAAAACCGGGGGGTTCCCCCGCTTTCCCCAAAGTTTCTGAAATCAAAAGCCAGGGTGATAAAGCCCTGCTCCGCCAGTTTTTTTGCATAAAGACCCGCCATCTGCTCTTTCACTGTTGTCCAACTGCCGGAAACTACCACTGCCGGATATGAAGTGCCTTTGTCATAACCGGCGGGATAATAGAGATGACCGACCAAGGTTGCATCTTCGCTTTTGAATGTCACATTTTTCTTAGTTGCCTGGCTATTAGGCACGCTTTTTCTACCAGTAGTCTCCATGGGGACGCACGCAGCCAGCAACAGCAATAATCCACTGATTACGATAATCACTTTTTTCATTTGTATTTCTCCTGTTTTATTTTATCCAACATGCCAAACCCTTTCGTAGCGAACAGGGGATTGATGATAGTGAAAAGCAATTCCTTTTTATGTCTCCACTTTATTTAATGAGAGTTGGCAGATCGGTATTGCCATCCTGATATTTGAAATTAAAGGTCATGGAGCTGACCTTCCAGCCCCCTGAGGTGCGGATCAGCTTAAAATCGTAAGTGCCGACAACAGTCCAGACATTTCTACCGGATTCATTGGGGAGGAAGTGAGTGGCCGTGCCATAACAGAAGACCTGGGCTTTATTCCCGGATATTTCAGTAATGAAATTGCCAAGCTGATGGTGAGTAGATTTAAAACCAGGAAGAAACCCGCTCCAGGCAGAGACAATTTGATCCGGAGTCAATTCTGCAGCAGGTTGCTGGGTAAAAGAAGAATAATCCAACACCACCTTCCCAGCAAAAACTCTCTTAAGTTGATCCCATTCTCTTTCATCACTGTGCAAGAACAATTTGACGACACTTGATTCAATCTCACGATCTATTGGTTGACCTGCAAATGAGTTGATTGAAAAGAAAACAATCAAAACGAAAAATAATACCTGTTTCATACGATAACCTCCTTATAAAAGGTTGGTGTTAAGGAAAGACAGTAACAACGTATGGTTAGATATTAACCAATGATTAAACCCGGAGATTGTAAAAAAGTGCCTGAAGATTTGTGAAAAATTGCGGGGGAATTACTTCGGAGTTTCAGAGAAAAGAGCTTTTTGAAACTGGCCTGGTGTTGTACCAAAATGCTTTTTGAAAACGTGGGTGAAATATGCCTGATCGTTGAACCCCAAGTCATAGGAAACCGCAGCTATGGTTTGATCCGGCTGGGAGAGTAATTTTCTGGCTGCACGCATTTTCCGTTCAATGAGATACTGGTAAGGAGTAATGCCGACAGATTTCTTGAATTCCCGCAGAAAATAATACTTGCTGTAATTCAGCAGCTCCGCAAGTTCGTCGATTGAGATACTACGATCCATATTAACGTTAATGAACTGATCGATTCTATCTATCTCTGTTTTCCTGATCTTGGAAGTGTTATAGGAATCGCCTTGTAAATCCTGGTGATTGGAATAGTTGTTGATATAATGCGTGGATAAAAGGGAAAGCAGATTTTGATAGTAAGCAAAACCGTTCTTCCCACCGGACTGCACTTCCATTATAAATAGTTCAATAATGTTTTTCAGGGTTTCATCATGCACATTGTAATTGTTCAGGAATTTCAGTTTTGGGATGTTCAAGGGCAGATTGGTTGCTTGCAAAAACACGTCTTCTTCCACCGCCAGGATAATAAAAAAGCAAGGTTCTGATATTTCATGAGAAAAGGGTGTCTTAGGCGGGTTGATCCAGATCTCTCCAGGCGTGGTTTTCAAGAACTGCATATCATCACTGATTTTAACCTTCCAGTGCAGATCCCTTTCCATCGCCAGGGCAAAGTAGAAATAAGGGGTGTATACGTTTTGAGGATAAAAGCTGGGCGAATAACCTTTTTCCAGGACTACTCCCTGCCACCCCAGTCCGGCATTGGAGATCTCAATTTCGAGCACCTCTCCGCAATCCGAAAGTTGCTTTGTCTCAAACTGAAAAAATTTCAGATCTGACTTCACGGAAAAATCCCTGGTTGCAGATTGGACGTATGTAAAAAAACCAAATCGCTTTAATTAGTTTTTGTCTAATCAAGATAACCGTTTTATTTTTTCACAACAAGTAACCTTCACTATCTTTCTACTCCACATTGATAGATTAAAAACACAAGTGTTACAGGCTATGTCACAACAAGAATTTTGGTCATTATGCGCAGATTTTGATTCCGTGTCATTCCGGGCTTGATCCCATAAACGCCAAGTTAAGGAAGGATTCAAAACCTGAAACTGTACTTCAAAAAACGTGCTACTTCCTAGCTCCAGGCAAAATAAGGCTGTTCATAGTGAGCGACACGGGTGTCAAGTCCTTTGACGGCTACTTCTCGAAATTGATAAAGGATAGCACCGGTTGGAGAGGCAATCCAGCTTTGGCCAATTGGCATCATCAGCGCAGGGTTTTCCAGTTCGGGCATTTCATCCAATAGTGGCGCGTCTTTTCTTAACAGCTCATCAACGGGAATTCTATGAATGGAATGAACTTCGGCAGGATTGGGGTTCAGGGTTATATTAACTCCTCCCCAGATAACGACTGGTGTCATAATATAGCCTGAACGAGTGGTGTAATCATCCAGGCGACCTATCACATGTTCACTACCAAGGGTCAAACCGACTTCTTCGGAAAGTTCTCTTAATGCAGCCTGTTCGGCAGTTTCTCCTTCATCCATACGACCTCCGGGCAGTGCCCACTGCCCGGCATGGCTGTTCAATCTGGAGTTTCTGCGAGTCAATATCAAAGCAGGGTGATCTGCCGGTAAGCCGCTGGTATTCATCCCATAAACACCGGGATCATCTTCAAGTTCGACAATGGTCAAAGCCACAGCAGCTTTTCTCATTCCCCGGCTTGAATTCGCCGTATAATTGAACCTATCTATGTTTGCTTGTATTCTCTGCCGAAGATCATCATTATAAACCAGTCGATTAAGCTCATCCTTGCTCATGTAACACCTATGACAAATGTTTTTTTCCAATAGCCAAATCTCCACTTTATTCTTGAACAGTATATGATCAACGGAAATATGGCTAGAGCAATCGGAGGTCAAAGATCTGTTAATACAGCGTTAGACGAAAAGGAGCGGATTTTCCTGCTTACCAACAAAATGCAATCAACCGCTTTCATGAAAATTATCATCTTCCTGATCATTCGAATTCATGAATGCTTTGAATAGTTACCAGCAAAAACACTTAGCTTTTTGAAAACTGCAAACGTGGAGGGGATGGACGCAAAGGAAAGGATTGATCAATTCAGGGAGATTCTTCTTCGATTGCAAGCTGCAGGTTTTTAATCAGTTTGTCTTTCTCCGCTAACTCCGACTTCAATCGATCTTCCAGCCTTTTATACTGTGTAATATCCTGGGATACATAGAGGATTTGTTTACAGGTTCCGTTGTCGTCAAATATAGGGGTATAAGTGCCTTCAAGATAAAGATCTCCATCAAGAGAAGGAACTATGTCGATTACCTTGACCAGTTGTTTTGTCTTAATAGCCTTCTCATAATGCTTTTTAACTCCCTTCATCACAGTTGGAGGCCAATTCAACAATTCACCAAACGCTTCAACTTCTAAACCGACAATATCCTCTCTTCCAATGTCTGGATTTATCATTTTTACCCCGTCACAATAAGCGTCGTTTACAGTCAGATATGTAAATTCATTGGGGGGAGTATATTCTAACAAACACATATAGTTTGATGTTGCATTATAGATTGTGTCGAGTTGCTGTTCCCTCTCTATCAGCTGTCTCTCGGCTTCTTTCCGATCAGATTCGATTTTTGAGGTATGCATGGCCATTTCCAGGGTCACCTTTAATTCTCTCTCCTGGACCGGCTTTAGAACATAACCAAACGGCATGGTGATTTTTGCTCTTTCAATTCTTTCCGGATCCAGAAAAGCCGTTGAAAAAACAAAAGGCAGATCAAATTTTTCCCGGATGATTTCAGCAGTATCAATGCCATCCATATCGCCCTTAATCTTAATATCCATCAAAACGATATCCGGTTTGTTGCTATCGATACTGCTTAAGGCAGCCTCACCTGAATTCACAATCGAAGTCACCTGATAGCCCAAATTCTTAAGGATTGACTCCAACGACATGGCTGTGATTGCTTCATCTTCGACGACTAAAATCTTGGTCTTATCCATTTTTATACCAGCGAATTATTCTTCCGAAGCGTAGCATTTGTTCAGCCTTCAAACAACATAAATCAAGCCGCCACAAACGTCCGAGATTTACCTATGGTTTCAGGTAAAATCGAAAGCTTACAGACAATTTATGGAAAAATGGGCCAAGAAACGCGATGTGCCCGGTTAAAAGGTACACCGCGTTGATGAAACATTCAAGATTCCGTTTTTGTTTACAGGGATTTTCATGCCGGAAATCATAACCCCGGGAGCTTCATCATGACAGGTCAAACCGATCGAGATTCATCACCTTGTTCCAGGCTGCTACAAAATCATTAACAAACTTCTCACCGGCGTCTTCACTGGCGTAAACTTCTGCCAAAGCTCGCAATTGAGAATTTGAACCGAATAGGAGATCCACACGTGTCCCTGTCCATTTTACTTCTCCGGTTGATCGATCCCGACCTTCAAAAACATCCTCGTTATCCGGTGCGGGTTTCCACTCGGTACCCATATCAAGAAGATTGACAAAAAAGTCGTTGGATAAAGACCCTGGCTCATTTGTGAAAACACCGTGTTTGGTTTGATCGACATTTGTATCTAAGACTCGCATGCCACCCAGAAGGACCGTCATCTCAGGCGCACTCAATGTTAATAATTGTGCTCGATCGACCAAAAGCTCTTCCGCAGTCACTGCGAACTTTGTTTTGAGATAATTTCGAAAACCATCTGCCTGTGGCTCCAACACAGAAAAAGACCCCACATCCGTTTGCTCTTGTGAGGCATCAGAGCGACCAGGGGCAAAGGGAACTTTTAAATCATAACCGGCATTT
>JAKSDL010000036.1 GCA_022360105.1 Pseudomonadota bacterium | reverse complement strand
GATATGTTTTATGATATCAATTTATTAGATAAAATATGGATGAACTCAAAAAACTGCAAGCTGAAGGGATACTAATTTTTCGAGTTTGGAATAAACGATGTTGAAATCGAAAACAGGAAGGAAATCAGTTTGGTAAAGGCAGTTGACTGAAAGATTACTGACGGCAGGTTCCAATAGATTTAGGATTGCAGATTTGACCATCGATCCAGACAGTATTGTTTAACACAGCCTGATTGAATACGGCTTTATCGATGTAAGCGGAAAAAAAACTGGCTTCTGTTAGATCTGAAAAGGAAAAATTTACACCGCCTAAGCGAGCATTTTTGAAGTTAGCACCAATAAGTTTAGCGCCAATAAAACTGGCTTGCCTGGGGTCAGCGCGAGTCAAATCTGTGTTTTCCAGGTCAGCCTTTTTGAAATTTACACCTATTAGTGAAGCCTGTTGCAGGTTCGCATTTTTCAAGTTGGCACCTTCCAGATTTGCACCTGTCATTTTCCCGCCTTCCAGGTTAGCCCCTTCCAAGTTTGCACCAGCCAGGTTGGCTCCTCTCAGAATCGCTCCGTCAAATTGGGCGTTTTTCAGGTTGGCCCCTTCCAAATTGATCTCAGAAAGATTGGCATTGCTGAAATCAGCCTGATCGAGGTTCGTGCCTTTGAGATTAGCACCCCTTAGAATTGCGTCCCGAAATACAACTTTTTCAAGGGAAGCGTTTAAAAAATTGGTTCGTGTTAAATTAGCTCCTGCAAAATTAGCACTGACCAGTTTTGCGTTTTCAAAATCGGAGAATTGTAGTTTGGAGCCAGTGAATTGGGCACCAATCAGGCTGGAAAGGATGAAGCGACTGGATCTTAAATCCGAATTTGAAAAGTTCGTTTTAAAGGCAAACGACCTGTTAAAAACAGCATTTTTAAGATCAGATTCCGTAAAGCTGGATTCTTCCAGATTCGCTTCGCTCAAATCAACGTTAAGCATAACAACGTTATTGGCTGTGGCGAAGGATACATCAGCGTTTTTTAAATTTGAGTTTGTGAAGTTCGATTTTGACAAATCTGCCGATTTTAATACACTTTCCTCCAAAACGGTGTCTGTAAGATCTGCGTTAATAATTTTGGCCTTTGGTAACTTAGCTTTCTTGAGGTTTGCTCCGGTCAGCTTGGTGTTTTCAAGCTTCGCTTCATCCAATTTTGCATTTTGAAGGATAACAAATTCGAAATTAGCGTCTTTTAAGTCCGCTTTTCTCAAATCAGCATTGTTGATTTGAGTCTTGGAAAGATTTGTGTTTTTAAGATTGCATTCCACGCAAGTCTTTTTCTCACGCAGATGTTTTACACAACCGCTGGTCTTATTCTCATCGCATTCGGGGATAATCGGTCTGCCGTAAAACTGTTGAATAAAATTGTTAGCTTGATCTTCGGTTTGAGCAATTGCAGCCGGATTCAGGAGCAAACATGCTATTCCTGTGAGAATCAAATGTTTGACAACGAGTCGCTGCTTTTGTTTGCTCATGTTGGACTATGGATAGGTAAATTACTCTTGTTTGTTGTTTAAACGATAATGTTCCCAGAGTTTTGCATATTTTAAGAACATCGAATAGGCAGCCCCAACGGCGATAATAAATCCGGGCATGCCGTCTAAAAAACCGCGTTTGACTACATACGTTTCGATAAACTTGCCAAAAGGTTTAAATAGTAGTTTTAACAGGGAAGGCTTCTTATTTTCTTCAAACAGAATTCTGGCACTGATGCTTGAATATGAATTGTTCGTTTGGACATTATGCTTAAGATCGTTGAAAACATAGTGCTCCAAAGCGGATTTGAGGTGCCCTGCCTTGCCCTCCACTGTAATCACATCATGAGGATTGGTCCCTGTCCAGTATCCTGCTTTTCGATTGAACAACCTGATGTTTCTATCAGGATACCAACCGCCGTGCATTATCCATCGGCCCAGATGAAAGCTTTTGCGGGCAACCGAATATCCGTGAAGCAAATCTGATTCATTGGTATTTCTAAAAAGGCTTGCAATTTCATCTCTCAAAGAATCGGTGACCCGCTCGTCGGCATCCAAGGCGATAACCCAATCATGTGTGCAAGAATCCACCGCCAGTTGTTTCTGTTTGACATGACCTAAAAAAGCCTGGTCGATAACCTTGGCTCCCATCGATTCAGCAATTTCTTTTGTTTTATCGGGACTTAAGGAATCCACGACAATAATTTCATCCACCCAGGACAGGCTGGTAAGACAGTCCCGGATGTTTTTTTCTTCGTTTAATGTGATAACAGCAGCTGAAATGTAAATATTGTTTATTGGCATAAATCTCATGAATCTTCGTCTTTTCTCTTGTTTCTGTCTCGCCACAGAATGCGGATCGGTGTTCCCTCAAATCCGAAATAATATCGGAATTGAGCCGCCATGTAGCGTTTGTAGGAAAGGTTAATCGCTTTGGGATTGTTGGAAGTCACTATAAACGTGGGAGGTCGGGTGGAAACTTGTGTGGAGTAAAAGATCTTGGTGGCTTTGCCGGCTTTGGTGGGTGGTGTATGCCGGGCTGTGATCGATTCCATGATCTTATTTAAATCAGAGGTTTGAATACGTTTGGTGAATTGTGAGAAAACCTCCTGAACGGTTTCAAGGATTTTCCCAAATCGTTGGCCTGTCTTTGCGCTGACAAAAAGGATGGGAGCAAACTCCAAGAATCGGAGTTTATCCCTGATATCCGCTTTCATCTGCTCCAGCGTTTTGCCATCTTTTTCAATCAGGTCCCATTTGTTAACCACCAATACAATGCCTTTACCGCGATCCAAAATATATCCGGCAATTTTGGCGTCTTGCTCAACAACCCCTTGTGTGGCATCGATAACCAGCAATACGACATCAGAACGTTCAATACTTTTTAACGCTCCAATCATGCTGTATTTATCGATGAGCTGACTGACCCGCCCCTTTTTTCGAATCCCCGCCGTATCGATTAACCGATAGGTTTTCCCAAAATGCTTAATGTAATTATCAACCGGATCACGGGTAGTACCAGGCTCATCATGGACGATCTGCTTATCCTTCCCTAAAAACTGGTTCACCAGAGAAGACTTTCCGGCATTGGGCCGCCCTACGATGGCAATATTAGTCTGTGAATCGTCAGAGTCTTCCTGATCAGGTTTTCTAATCTCCGGAAAATCCTCGTTAATTCTTTCCAGCAATGAAAGTACACCAAGTCCATGCTCAGCAGAAACAGCGTGAACTTCAGAACTACCTGACTCATAAAATTCAGCCACGTCCTGTTCATGCTTGGAGCTATCTATTTTATTAACGACAAAATAAACAGGCTTTTTGGAACGCCTGAGGAAATCGAAAATGGATTGATCCTGGGGCGTCCACCCGGAATGTTTGTCCAGTAAAAAGATAATTCCTTCCGCTTCTTCCACAGCCAGTTGAGATTGCTCTTTCATTTTTTGGGGAATGATTTCCTTGGAATCAGGCTCAAAACCGCCGGTATCAATCAAGATAAAACCGAATCCCTTGTAATCAATAATCGCAGTGTTGCGATCACGAGTCACTCCTGGTTGTTCATTCACAATAGCCAGACGTTTTCCCGCCAGCCGGTTAAAGAGGGTGGACTTGCCCACGTTTGGCTTGCCTACCAAAGCAAAGACTTTCATGCTGTGTAAAGAGTTGGGTGTTTCTGAGTAGTGTTAACTGAGTGATGTTGTTTCATTCTAGGGAGCTTTTCCCAATCAAGCAATCCCGGCTGGTTGTTAGCGTTTGAATCGCCTGTCCAATTCCGGCAGACTGAACTCTATCCAGACCGGCCTACCATGAGGACAATGTAAGGTAATATCCAGTTTCACGAGCTGGTTGATCAAAGCCTTCATCTCTTCTACAGTCAAGCTTTGTGAGGCACGAATGGCAGAATGGCAGGCGACTTTTTCAAAGACTTCGTTGAAAAAGGATTCCAGCTTACCTGTTTTGCCAAATTGTGCCATTTCGTCCAACACCTCTTTGATAACATTGCTGATATCAGCGTCTTTTAAGACAATCGGAATCTCTTTCACTGAATAATCGTTCCCACCGAAATGATCGATAGCAAAACCCAGCTTTTTCCATGAATCCTGGTATTGTTCCAGGAGAATGCCATCCTGGGGAGGTAATTCTATCAGTATGGGAACCAGCAATGGCTGGGTTTGCAGCTTATTAGAAAAAAACTGGTTTTTTATCTCTTCAAATCGAATGCGCTCATGGGCGGCGTGTTGATCAACCAGAATCAGTTTATCCTCGCCCTGCACCAGTATATATTTATTGGAAAGTTGACCTATAATCGTAAAACCTGTTTCCTGATCGACAATCTCCGTTTTAAACTCTGCCAGAGGTTTTAATCCTTCTGATTTTGCAAAGGAAAATGGCTCGTCTTCACTTTTCTTTGATTCCACAATTGCGGATTCGCTCTTGCTGGAGGATTTGTTTCTCGCCGGAGGATTAAAGGTTACCGGCTCAGGTGGCATAAAACCCAGCTGACTGTCTTTTTCTACATAAACATCAGGTTTCTCTTCAGCAGGGCCGGAGGCGATGCTAATTTCTCCGGAGTCAGCAGAGGTAAACGGATTAGTTGTGTTTTCAATCTTTTCATCATCCCTGCTGCCAATCAGCATGTCTCTTTCTATATTCTTGAGTTGCAAGGATACCTGGTTGGCTAAAATAGTATGCACCAGGTTGGCATTTTTTAGCCTGATTTCTGTTTTGGCCGGATGAACATTGACATCCAATTCCTGGGGGGATAACTCCAGATTGAAGAAAAAAGCAGGGTGGGTGTGTTTCATCAACAGGGTCTTAAATCCTTCATAAATGCCGTGATTGATGGTCTGGCATTTCACGTATCTGCCATTTACAAAGGTATGCTGCCATCTTTTGGATGATTTTGCCTTTGACGGGTGGGATATCAATCCATGGAACTTGAGGTAAGACTCTTCATGCTTACATTCCAACAAGTCATCTGTTATTTCAGCCCCAAAACAGTGTTCGACACGCTGTTTGAAGTCGGAGGTTTTGGGAATGCTTAGAACCAGGTTCTTGTTGTGGGTAAGTCTGAATTGAATGGAAGGATTTCCGAGGGCAAGACGTACAATCAGATCGTGAACATGGTTATATTCGGTATTTACTGATTTCATAAACTTCTGTCTTGCCGGGGTGTTGAAAAACAGATTTTCCACACAAATCCGGGTTCCCCTTGGGAATCCCATACGTGCGGAGTGGACGATTTTCCCGCCTTCCATTCGAATCTGAAAACCCCCTTTTTCTTCATCGCCACAGGTTGTCAGTTCAAATCTTGAAACGGCTGCTATTGCTGCCAGAGCTTCTCCACGAAAACCCATCGTAGTAATATTATCCAGATCCTCGTTGGTTTCAATCTTACTGGTGGCATGACGTTCAATGGCCAGGTTAGCATCATCGGCAGACATACCCGAACCATTGTCCAAAACCGAAATAAAATCTTTACCACCATTTTTAATCACCACGAAAATCTGATCACTACCAGCATCAATCGCATTTTCAACCAGTTCTTTGACAACCGAAGCCGGGCGTTCTACCACTTCTCCAGCGGCGATTTTGTTGATTAACGATTCCGGAAGTATTTGGATTTTTGCCATTTTGTCGGATTGCAACATAAACACAACCAAGATGAGCGCTAAGCGTGAAACATCATTCTGTAGGTCACACAAACGTGTTTCGACAGAGACCTGTTTTTCTTTTAAGCTTGAAGCTTTTTGCCGATTTTCACAAGAAGGAACTCTTGGTTAAATCCACCAAATGCTTTAGATGAAGGATACAGAAGGCGTGTGATTCGGTTTGACCCCAGGGGGATCAAACCGAAACGGGATTAGTTGCGGAAATGATTGTTAAGGATGCGAATGACCTGATCGCCCTCTTTTTCCAGTTGTTTGGCCAGGGGTTTCAGTGTGGATTGTTTGCATTCAGGATGTGCTGCTTGAGTTTCCAATTCCTGGCAAAGTTCCACCATTTTATGAGCATAAAAGGAAGCACAACTACCTTTTAACTGGTGAGCGGTAATTCTTAAATCTTCATAACATTGCTTATCAATCGATTCATAAATGGCATGCAGTTTTTGTGGAATGCTTTCCAGAAAGACACGGACCAGCAAATCAAACCGTTCTTCAACCTCCTTTTGCAACCTTTGAAGCTTTTTGATTTGAATAGCAGTCTCATCTGAAGCCAATACCTCCTCGGTAAGAGGGGGAAGTCCTGAAATTGAACGACTGATTCCCAATCTATCAATAATTTCATTCAGCAAATGCATATTGATAGGTTTGCTAATGTAATCATTCATTCCCGCCGAAATGCACTTTTCCCGATCACCGCTCATCGCGTGGGCTGTCATGGCGATAATCGGCAGATTGGTATCCAATCTGCTGGATTTTAATTGTCTGATTTGCCTGGTGGTTTCATATCCGTTCATTCCGGGCATCTCAACATCCATCAACACCAAATCAAACGAGTTGTTCTTAAGGATCTCAATAGCCCTGTTCCCATTTTCGGCAACAGTAACTTTAAACCCCTCTTTTTCAAGGAGAATCGACGTTATTTTTTGATTGATCACATCATCTTCGACCAAGAGGAGAGACAATTCATGTGGTTCACCGGAATCTGTCGTTTGAATCCTTTTGGTAAGCTGAACCAGATCCCCCTGGTGCTTTTTCGTGCCTTTTTGTTTCTTCAATGGAAGTGAAAACCAGAAATCGGAACCGATTCCCTTTGTGCTGTTCACACCGATATCGCCTTTCATCAAGTCAGTCAGCTTTTTGGAAATGGCCAGGCCCAATCCGGTCCCACCGTATTTTCTGGTGATTTCAGAATTTACCTGGGAATAACTTTGAAATAGATATTCTAACTGTTCCTCATCAATACCAATCCCCGTGTCTTTAACTTTAAAAAGCGCTGAAACTTCGTTTTGGTCTTCCATCGCTGTGGTCACCTCTATGGCAACCGTCCCCCGGTCAGTAAATTTAATGGCATTACTGGCAAGGTTCAGCAGTATTTGCCTGATTCTTAGGGGATCACCATGGAGCCAGATCGGCACATCATGCAAGATATGCGTGGTAAATTCGATGCCCTTTTCCTGAGCCTTGAAAATTAAGATATCTCTAACCTGGGAAACAATCTCTTTCAGGTTGAAATCCACAGAATCGATCTTCAGCTCATTTGCTTCTATTTTTGAATAGTCCAACACGTCGTTGACAAGGGAAAGAAGGGTGTGAGCACAGGTCTCGATAATTCCAAGATATTTCTTCTGATCAGGAGAAAGGCTGGTTTCTTTAAGGATTTCGAGCGTACCAATAACACCATTCATGGGGGTTCTTATTTCATGTGTCATATTGGCTAAAAATAAACTTTTTGATTCACAAGCTTCCCGAAGGTGAATCCTTTCCTCCTTCAGGGATTCCTCATTACGTTTTAATTCTTTTTCTTTGATCTCAATAGCCTGCAATTCTGCCGTCAGCGTCAGCATCTGGTCCTTCAAATACCTGACTTTTGATTCCAGAGACTTCTTCTCTTTATATATGTCGATATAATCGCCAATGTTGCTCAGTGGCAAGGAACTTTTCTCTGCTTCAGTGACTTGCGGTTGCTGAAAAAAGCTTTCGACCAGCTCGTCAAAGGAAGAGCGGAAAATTCTGTCGACTTGTTGCATTTTGTTCATAGGGTGTCAGCCGCTTGATTTATCATTTCTGAAAGCCTGTTCAGGGGCAAAATAGCTATAACTTGGTGCCGTAACCAGTTTGATTCTCTGCTCTCCGACCATCCGGCTGAATCCTAACGTCCCTGTTGAGATATCCAAAGTTGCCTTTCAATAAGCATCAATATCGGGGAGCTTTGTAATAGTTAATACAAGTGCCATGCCACCCGATCATCGGCAATCACAACAGTCAATTAGCAATTCAATCGAAAATATCGTCAAAAGGAATGATATTTCAAAATTAATAGACAAATGACATCAGAGAGTTGATAAATGGCACTTTTTGATCTGAATTTTGAAATATGAAAACGACAACGTAGTTGTTACATTACAGAAAATCTAAAATCATAATTCACAAATCTAAAATGTAAATCCGACTGATCGTTCACTCGAGTATTTTGTATCGATTTCTTAAGATAGATAACGTATCGTTTAAAATACTGCTGTTTCTGCAATTGACAGCTTCATTTGGACTTGCCTATAGTGAACATTCTTAAAGCTAAGATTTTCAGCTAGTTAAGTGTCGCGAATCCAACTTCGCAGTTCCCCTGAAATCCAGCAATAGTCCAAATCTCTCGATTAAAGTTCAGTCAGCAGCAATCTGAGGGATAAATCTGGCCCTGTCTTTTCCTGAGTAAGCATCCAGATCTGACAACAGGAGCACGTTTGATAAACAGAATCTGTAATTTGTTAATGGTATGTTGCATTCTGGCGATTCCAGTCGGATGTTCGTCCACTTTGGATTACGAAGTTGGGCTATATACAAAAACAGTGAAAGGCATATTGAACATTGAGAATGCCAAGGCATCTCACCGTCCTTTTATACTCGTGAGGGACTATCACAGAACCTTGATAGAAACCTCCCAGGGGCATTTAAACCGGGTAACAGCATTTGTGATTCTTCCCAATGCCAAGGGCAATTACTCGGTTCCCTACTCAACAGATACGGTCAAATTGGAGTTGACCTATTATGCTCAAAACAGCCACACGAGAGTGCAGGAGTTTCATCGATCCTTGGGCGTGGGAAGTTATACCTTTAATGTGAAACTGGAAGAGGATAAAAACTGGAAAGACAGTTATTACCTGTTTATAAAGCCTGTTCTGGTCGAATTTATCACAGAAAAAAGGTATCGGATGAATCAAGTCGATAAACTGTTTATCGGCGAATGGCTTGCAGCGGCTGATGAGCAGTTTTGATTCGACTTTAAGATCTACAAACCATTATGAAAAAGATTGGTACACAGATAATACTGGAAGCGTTAAAAAATGAAGGAGTAGACCGAATATTCGGTTATCCGGGCGGCTGCGTAATTCCACTGTTTGATGAATTTTTAAACCACAAGGAAATAGAGGTGGTCAGGGTTCGCCATGAACAGGCGGCCGCACACGCTGCAGACGGATATGCCAGGGTTTCCGGCAAAGCTGCCGTTGTGGTGGCGACTTCAGGGCCGGGAGCCACCAATGTGATTACCGGCATTGCCACAGCCATGCTGGATTCTATCCCCATGGTGATCATCACAGGGCAGGTTCGTACTTCAGTCATTGGTACCAACGCTTTTCAAGAGGTCAATACCATAGGAATCAGTCGACCGGTCACCAAGCATAACTACCTGGTAAAAAAACTGGAAAATATTCCCCGCATAATAAAGGAAGCCTTTTACATTGCTCAAACAGGAAGACCAGGACCTGTTTTGATCGATATTCCTGTAGATATTCAAACCTCTTTTACAACGGCACAATTGGAAACAGAGACGGTTCGTCATGGATACAAACCGGTGAAAAGGATTCTGGAAAAGGATATCAAACAGGCCTGGGCCATGATCAGGCACTCAACCAGACCGTTAATCTATGCAGGTGGCGGCGTTGTTTTGTCGAATGGTTCCAATGAACTACTCAAATTTGCTGAGACCACAGGAATTCCCGTGGCAACAACGCTGCTCGGTCTGGGTTGCATACCGGAAGACCACCCGCTTTCTCTTGGTATGCTGGGGATGCACGGTCACTATACGGCGAACACGGCCATGGCCAGGACCGATCTGGTAATAACATTGGGAGCAAGATTTGATGATCGGGTGACTGGAAAAGTCGATGCTTTCCTTACCCAGTCCAAGATAATCCACGTGGACATTGACCCCAGTGTGATCAGCAAAATCAAGGATGCTCACTTGGGCATAATCGGCAGTGCCAAAGATGCCCTGGTAAAATTAAATAAAGTTGCAAAAAAGCTGGATATTAAAGCATGGCAAAAGGAACTGGCCGAAACCACCAAAGAGCATCCCCTGGTGGACTATTCCGATAAAAAGATGAAGGAAAACTCTCTGCGACCGGAATATGTAATCAAGGAGTTCTCCGACCAGACCAAGGGTAATGCCGTGGTGGTAACCGATGTCGGCCAGCACCAGATGTTTGTAGCCCTTCATTATCAATTCAAAAATCCTCGTTCACAGCTGACTTCCGGAGGATTGGGGACCATGGGATTTTGTCTGCCGGCAGCGATCGGAGCGGCATTTCATGAAAGGAAGAGACCTGTTATCTCTTTTTCCGGAGATGGCGGGTTCCAGATGAACATCCAGGAACTGGCAACAGTAAAACGTTACAATCTGCCTCTGATTATTGTTGTTTTAAACAACAGTAACTTGGGCATGGTGAAACAATGGCAGGATTTTTTCTGGAAAAAACGAAACTCATCCACAATTTTTGAAAACAACCCGGATTTTGTCAAAGTGGCCGAAGCATACGGTATTGAAGGCTATCGTTGCGGGAAGAAAGAAGATGTACCTAAACTGGTTAAAAAGGCTTTAAAAGCAAAAGGACCGATCTTGTTGGAATTTCTTATCGATAAAGATGCCTATGTCTATCCCATGATTCCTCCCAATGAGGATATCCGCAACATCATTGAGGGAGAGCAGCTATGAGACATGTGATTTCTATTGTTGTTGAAGATCAGTCCGGAGCACTGGCTAGAATTGTGGAACTCTTTACCTCCAGGGGTTACAATCTTGAATCGATCTGCTCCGGGGTGGCGGAAGAAGAGGATATTCATCGTTTGACTTTGGTAACCAGCGGAGATGATCGCAAGATCAGGCATATCATCAGGTTGTTAAACAATATCGTTTATGTGGTGAAGGTTACTCACCTTAATCCGGCGGAGAGCATCAGTCAGGAGCTGATGCTCATGAAGCTTAAATTAAATCCAAAGATCAGGGGGCAGATAATACAACTGATTGAGGCTTTTGGCGGCACCGTAATAGAAATGAATACCGAAACAATCAGTTTTCAAGTGATAGGAGACGCCTCCAAACTGGATGGTGTCACCAAGACATTTCGGGAATTCAAAATTATTGAAATGGCCAGGACAGGGGAAGCGGCCATCCATAAATAGACATCAGATTTTTCCGGTCGGTTTTGCGACCCATTTTTTAACCATTGAAACCAGAGAACGTTATGGCTTTACCTATATTTTATGACAAAGATGCAAACATGAGTCTGTTGGAAGGCAAACAACTGGCCGTTATCGGTTATGGTAGCCAGGGGCATGCCCATTCACAAAACTTAAAAGAATCCGGGTTGAACGTGGTCGTGGGATTGCGAGAAGGCTCCAAATCATGGCAGGTGGCTGAAAAAGACGGCTTAACCGTTAAAACAACTGCTGAAGCAGCCAAAATGGCGGATGTGATTATGATTCTGGCTCCGGACCAGCTCCAGGGAGACCTTTATGCCAAAGACATTGCTCCCAATTTGCAATCCGGGAACGTTCTGGCATTCGGACATGGTTTCAACATTCTCTATGAGCAGGTCATTCCTCCGGAAGACGTTGATGTCATCATGATTGCACCAAAAAGCCCCGGCCATCTGGTAAGAAGAACATACGTTGAAGGTAGCGGAACTCCCTGTTTGATTGCCGTTTACCAGGATGCTTCCGGAAAGGCGCAGGATTACGCTTTGGCGTGGGCCAAAGGAATCGGTGGAACAAGAGCAGGCGTTATTTTAACCAACTTCCGTGATGAAACCGAAACCGATCTTTTCGGTGAGCAGGCCGTCCTCTGCGGTGGGGTTTCCGAGCTGGTACGAGCAGGATTTGAAACCTTGATGGATGCCGGTTATCCACCGGAAATCGCGTATTTTGAATGTCTGCATGAATTAAAACTGATCGTGGATCTGTTTTATGAAGGTGGTATCAACTATATGAACTATTCAGTCTCGGAAACCGCCGAATATGGCGGGTTGGTTCGCGGACCGGAAGTGATTGGTGAAGAGTCCAGAAAAGCGATGAAGAATATCCTGAAAGAGATTCAGGAAGGAACCTTTGCTAAAAACTGGTTACTGGAAAACAAGGTTGGACAGCCTAATTTCAAAGGTCTGAGAAATCTTTCTGAGAACCATCAGATCGAAAAAGTCGGTGTGGAACTACGTAAAATGTTCTCCTGGAAGAAGTAATGAAGGCAGACGCGCTAACCGTATCGGAACTGACGCAGGATATTAAACAACTGCTGGAATTGAATTACGGCCGAATCTGTGTGCTGGGTGAAGTCTCCAATCTGGCTCGACCCAGCTCCGGACATGTTTATTTCAATCTCAAGGATGACAATTCGCAGATCGCAGCAGTCATGTTTCGATCTTCGGTTCAGCGCAGTCGGTTTCAACTGGAAAATGGACAGGAATTCCTGGCTTTTGGCAGAATTACTGTCTATGAACCCAGGGGGACTTACCAGATTATTGTTGATAGGGTTGAACCCTTTGGCACCGGGGCATTGCAACTGGCTTTTGAACAACTCAAAAAAAAACTGGCTGCCGAAGGTTTGTTTGAACCGGATAATAAAAAAGACATCCCGTATATCCCTTCCAGCATTGGCATTGTTACCTCTCCAACCGGTGCCGCCATTCAGGATATCCTCAATATATTAAACAGACGATTTCCCGGAATACCTGTACAAATTAATCCTGTTTCCGTACAGGGAGATACGGCCGCAATTGAAATAGCAGAGGCTATCCGACAATTCAATCAATTGAAGTCGGTTGATGTGATGATTATCGGAAGAGGCGGCGGATCGTTGGAAGACCTTTGGGCTTTCAATGAAGAACCGGTTGCCAGGGCTATTTTTGCTTCTGAAATACCCATTATCAGCGCCGTTGGACATGAAATTGATTTCACTATTTCGGATCTGGTGGCTGATTTAAGAGCTCCAACCCCATCGGCAGCAGCAGAATTGGTGGTTCCTTTGAAGGAAGATCTGGAAGATAGACTGGAAGCAACTAAAGAAAGACTATTGGAATTGGTTCAAAGGAAATTCAATACCCTGGCTGAAAGATTTGGGTATGTAAAAAAGAGATTACGTTCTCCGGAAACAGTCATACAAACGTACCTGCTCAAGCTGGATGAGCTCAGTCTAAGACTGAATCAGGTTATGGATAGTAAACGAGTCTCTTCACGAAACAAACTTGAACACCTGGCTCAACGCCTAACTTTCCAATCTCCTGAAAACAGAATAGAAACACATAAGCAATTCCTAAACGAACTAAGGTATCGTCTGGAAACAGCAACCAACCGGATTGTTACTCAAAAGAAAAATCGGTTTACGGAACTTACCCATGTCCTGGATTCTGTGAGCCCCCTTTCTACGATGAATCGTGGCTATAGCGTCCTGACAAAACCCACGGGGAAGCTGATTACTTCTATCAAGCAGGTTAAGAAAGATTCCCGGTTGAATATTAGAGTGAGTGACGGTACTATCGAAGCCTTAACCGATAAGGTCTACCCAAACGAAAACGAATCAAAGAGCTGAAGAATGGCTAAGAATATAACAGCGAGAAGTAAAAATTTTCCTCAATGGTATCAAGATGTTATTGCAGCAGGGCAGCTGGCTGATCATGCCCCGGTCAAGGGATGCATGGTTGTTAGACCCGATGGTTATGCAATTTGGGAAGCGATGCAGCAGACTTTGGATACCATGTTCAAAGAGACAGGTCATGTCAATGCCTACTTTCCACTGCTGATCCCGGAGAATTTTATCACCAAGGAAGCTGATCACGTTGAGGGATTTGCACCTGAGCTGGCTGTGGTTACTCAGGCAGGAGGCAAAGAACTGGAAGAGAAACTCGTTGTCAGACCGACTTCGGAAACTGTTATTGGCCATATGTATGCCAACTGGATTCAGAGCTACAGAGATCTGCCAATTCTGATCAACCAATGGTGCAGTGTGATGCGCTGGGAAAAAAGAACCCGTCTATTCTTAAGAACATCGGAATTCTTATGGCAGGAAGGGCATACAGCCCATGAAACAGCCGTTGAAGCCCAGGAAGAAACTCTGCAAATGCTGGAGATTTATCGTAAATTCCTGGAAGAAACATGCGCCATTCCTGTCATCACCGGCGAAAAGCCTGAACATGAAAAATTTCCGGGAGCCACCACTACCTATACCCTGGAAGCGATGATGCAGGATAAAAAAGCCTTACAATCCGGAACTTCCCATAATCTCGGACAGAATTTTGCCAAGGCTTTTGAAATTCAATATCTGAACCGTGACAATCAAATGGATTACGTCTGGACAACAAGCTGGGGACTTTCAACCAGGGCGATAGGCGGTTTGATTATGACTCATGGTGATGATGACGGTCTGATCATTCCTCCAAGATTGGCACCAACCCAGGTGGTGATTGTACCAATCTTTAAATCCGATGAGGAGAAAGCGAACGTTCTGGAACATGCGGATAAAATAGCAAACAACTTAAAAGCAACCCTGGGAAGACTGAAAGTCAAGGTGGATGATCGTGAAAACATGCGACCTGGTGATAAGTTCTTCACCTGGATCCAAAAAGGTGTGCCTCTAAGAATTGAAGTTGGACCAAAAGATGTCGCCAACCAGGGTGGTATGATTGTTCGGAGAGATAACCGCGAAAAGCAGCCCTGTCACATCGATGAAATGGTTGCAACGGTTCAGACCATACTGGAAACGATGCAAGAAAGCCTTTATCAAAGAGCTCTGAATTTCCAAAAGGAAAATACCCACACGGTGGATTCTTATGATGAATTCAAATCAGTGCTCAAGGAAAAAGGTGGCTTCATCCT
>JAKSDL010000366.1 GCA_022360105.1 Pseudomonadota bacterium | reverse complement strand
TGGTGCTGTTCCAGGAGACGCCAACCACCCCAATATCGTTATCTCCTTTGGCGGCGACTGTACCGGCAACATGGGTGCCGTGACTGTTCGACGGAATAGTCGTGGAATAATTTGTTCCGCCGGTAAAAATGACCCCATTGACATCGTCCACATATCCGTTCATATCATCGTCGATGCCATTATCGGCAGTTTCCCCCGGGTTTACCCAGATGTTGTCCGCAAGATCCTCATGGTCAATATCAATTCCACTCTCCATTGGCGCAATGATGACGTCTAAACGTCCCGTGGTGATATCCCACGCGGCAGGCGCATTGATGTTCTCAAGACCGTAAAGTTTGTTGCGCTCCGGATTAACCGGTGAATCCCATAAGGGGTCGTTAGGGATCACATCGTTATAAACCGGCTGGTCTTGCTCTACGTATTCCACACTGGGAGCGGCCCTTAGCTGGGCAAGAAGTGCTTTTACCTCTGCGCGAGGGACCTCAATCACATAGATTTGATTCAACTTGGCATCGATTTGCCGAGACGCCCGTTTTTGCCGCAATGCCAGCTTTTTAACAAGCTTTTTTTGTGCTGCAATTCTTCCCTGCAATTGCTCGATTTCCCGCTTCACAGCCTGGCCCCTGGTGACATTCTTATCTCTCTGTAACGGATCAGCGGATTGCAGAAGGGAGTGTTCAAGAAGTTGCTGTTCCTGGGTTCGAACCCGTAATTTCGATCTCATCTCCTTTAGGACCTCACTGGGTTTTGGTCTATCCGGAAACGCCCGTTTCATCGAAAATTCGGTGATGCCCTTTTTTGCCATCATCGATGAGATGGTTGACTCCTTAGGCTGTTGTTTAAATTTTACGATGATCTGTACAACCTGGCCGTCCTCCTCCACAGGCGGACCTTCCGGACCGGATGAAGCAGTGTGAGGCGGAGAGAATTCTGCATATGTCACACTGGCAAAAAAGAGAAAAAAAACAGACAGAAAAGATACACGTCGATTTTTCATGATCGTGCTCCACTAGCAGTGAAAACTGTTTTAAAAGTTATTTTAATAAATTAGGACAGTTCTATGTTAGGAATTATTTTTTGAAAATGGAATAGGGGTATATATATAAAAAATTGTACGTTTTATTTTATTTAAATATAATAGGAACTTATAAGAAAGACCTTCAATGTGTCCATGAACTCTCAGCGGAATTGCGATGAAAAAAGGTACCCTGGGAGACCATCTTTTGTCTTTATTACACTCGGATTTGGATTGTATGGCGGTCTTTGATGTGAGTTGCAGGTTTTGCTTAATCCAGTCTGTATATCAAAAAATGGATTTTGTGATTATTGCGGATGAGAGTTTACCAGATAGTGAGAAATTTCTACAGGGTGAGAATTTATTAAATTATGTGATTAATAAAATTATTGACTCTGATTTATGCCATTTGTAAAATCAAGCCCAACCCTTTTGATAAATGCCAGGAAAGGGCGGCGTAGTTGAAGTTTACCAAAGACTCTTCTTCCCTCCTTTGTTGATTTCTAAAGGAACACCACTGGTAAGTACCTCATCTAAAAGCTTATATGTTGGACTAACAGTTTTCATATTTGCGATTTTAAAATACGTACATAAGTTGATTCACATACGTATATTCTGAGGTTATTTATTCAATTCGTTAAGCAATATGGGAAGTCTAAAAATGAATAGATTTAAGAAGATAGCAATAGCGTAACGCCGGACATAGTTGAAATAGACAAATTTGAAGCTGGTTAATGTCAACATTTCAACTATTTCTCTATAACTCCAACTCCAGATCATAAGCTGACCCATCCGGTATCAAACCTTTATTGGTAAAGCCAAAATTCTCATAATAACTAAGAGCATTCAGTGTGCTCTCGATAGTAAGCTTTGTAATATTCAATTGAACTGCTCTCTTTTTAATTAAATTAAATAGAGTGGTACCAACTGAATTTCCTTCATAACCAGGCAAAATATAGAGATGACTAATATTGCCAATGTCGTTGTGACTTTTGAGCTGAATGAACCCAATGATTTTATTATTATCTTTTGCAACTATGGTATGGTTGTGGTGGTTCTCTAAGGTTTGACTGATATAACCCGGTGTTTTGTCGATATAAAATTTGTCAAATGTCGACAGCAGGTGGTCATCATATGCTTTGCGCGAAAGTTCACGGGCAGACGTTTGCATAACGGTATAAATTTCTTCAAAGTCTGAAAGTTTTGCTTTTTCGTAATCGATTCTCATATTTACTTCCCGGTTGTCTTTCTAACGGAGGAATCTCCCGCCACCCGGCTGACAGTTGATTAACACTTTTCTAACCATGGATCCCTGGGAAAAAGATCCAATAGAGGGGGTTCAAGGTGAAGTGGCACCCTTGTTAGAGTTTATGTCACTATTCGTGCTGCAACAGATTAATAAGCTTACCAAATGGATCGCGAACATAGAATCTACGAACTCCCCAAGGTTCCGTAGCAGGGCCGTATTCTATTGCAATTTTTGCATCTCTTACACGAGATAATACCGTTTCCAGGTCATCCACCTCAATAGATAAATCTGGTACAGGTGTTCCGGAGCCTCCCTCGGAGGCAATGCTGACTTGAACAGGCATCTCTGAATCGATGCTGTAAGTCTGTATCCAACCAAGGTCCATGACCAGTTCAAGACCCAAGATATCTTTGTAAAAAGCCTGTGCCTTCT
>JAKSDL010000122.1 GCA_022360105.1 Pseudomonadota bacterium | reverse complement strand
CAAATCAGTACTTTGCTGCTCAACAATCTGGAAGAGATGCTCACAATCGAACTTATCTGACGATTCGTCTGCAATTTTGTCATAAATTTCTTCTGCCCATTTGTGATCTGCCAGATAAGTAGTGATCTTACCTGCCAGGTTCAATAGGTAATACCGATCGGTGCTGTTGACCAGAGCCTCTTGAAACAGGGAGCGCGTCCAGCCCTGGTCTTCAAGTATGTTATGCACCGTGATACCAAGCTTGATAAAGTCGGATACATGATTGCAATCCGCTTCCATCTTTTTCAGGTAATCCCTGGCTTTGGCCTGGTCCTGTAAAACCTCAACCGTTGCTAAAACAATCTTTCTTTTACGGACAAAATCTGTAGTGGCATCAAACTGTTGGTCGTAAATTCTGCTTGCCCAGTCTTTATCCTCAAGATCCTTGACTATAAACTCGGCCAGGGTGATATAGTCCTCTGTGTATTTTGCCAGTTTTTCGGCGCCAACAAACAGTTTGCGGGCATAGGGGTGGTCTTTGGTGGCCTGGATAACATCGTGCCCGAGATTCCATAAAGCGGCTGCAATTTGTGCATCCAATTCCCGTTTGATGAAATCTTCGTACAAGTCGGGATTTTCAGATCTCTTCTCTTTCTGCAGCGTGATATCATCCAACCATTGTTGTTCTTTGCCGTATTTGAGAACTGCCTCAGCCATTACCTTAAACTCATCGTTGCTTTTTACCAAATTCTCGGCCTGATGCAGGATTTCAATGGCGGCATCAAGGTCACCGATGTCATCAGCCATTTTTTCAGCCACACTAACCAGCTTCGGTGTATCAGGTTCGGTTTTGGCAGCCAGCTTATAAGCCTGCGCGGCATAATCTTTGTCGCCTGTATCCTTTAGTACGGCACCGGCCAGATCATCAAACTCCTTGAAAGAACTGAAATTATCCCCGGCTTTTTTGTATGTTGCCAGGGTCATCTCTTTGTCAGCGATGGCTTCATGAATCAAAGCCGCGAGTTTTACCAGGTCCTCACCGCTATCCAGCATGTCTTTGGCTCTGGTAAAAAGTTTTGCGCCATATTCCTTGTCGCCAAGTGCTGCCACGGCTTCTTTTGCCAGACTTCCCATTTCAAGTCCGGATTCAATTTTTTGCTCGGCGGATTGGTATATGGTGACACCAAGGTCACTATCCGGGAATAACTCGCCGGCACTTGCGGCCAGGGCAGAGTAGTCAGCACCGCTTTTGCAGGATTCGACAGCCTGGGTCAGTACTTGTTTCGCCTGCTCCGGATCATTAAAATCCTTGGCCAATCCTCGGGCCAGGTCAGCATAGTCAGCCGGGGTTGAGCATTTCTCCTGCCCTTTTGCACTTAATTCCGAAGCCAGTTCCTTGTCACCAAGGGTTTCAGTAACCTTTTTAGCAAGACCAAGGAATTCAGCGGCCTTGGTTGCTTTTTCACCGGCAGCCCTGAACAATTCACGGGCACCGTCTTCATCTTTGCTGTCCGCTGCGGCCACTGCCAGTTCAATCAACTCATCAGCGTTACGACAGGCTTTCTTGGCCTGCTCAAAATACTCGGCAGCTTTATCATCGTCTTGCAGGATAACCTTGGCTCCGTTTAGCAATGCCAGGTAATCTTTTGCAGTAGCTGCCCAGCCGGCGCCTTCTTCAAAGACCTCCACAGCCCATTCCTTATCACCAAGATCGTTAAAAGCTTCCATTGCAACTGCCACAAATTCCGGTGTTTCTTGGCAATCATCAAATTTATCTTCAAGTTCTTCTTTTGTAGCCATTATGTATCTCCATAGTTGAAAAAGGGGCTGACGACGTCTTAGATTAGTATCAGGTGCAGTGAGAGCCTACGCCGTTGATACCGCCGATCAACCAGCATGACTGCTCCCTGCGGTCGATATATCTCATCAATTAGTAAGACCGGTATGCGGTGCGAAATGCGATACCAGTCCCGGTCCCGATGGGAACCTTTGCGGAAACGGATTACTATCTTTAAAAAAAATAAATAAAACTATATCCGTTGTCAATGCTAAAGGTAAAGCTACGTATATGCGAAAAAAAACGATTTATTCCATATCATATTAAAGCCCATGGGTACCAGGGATTTGTTGGCAGATCCAAATATTTAAATAAAAATTCGTATATAAGTAACTTGTGCTTTGTATTATGGATGTTTTACTTGACTTGTTTAGTGTTGCGACACTGTTTTGGAAAGAATCGAATTCGGCTGAAAGAAATGATTTGTTTTAATAAATACTCAAGTTTCGCATCCTTGTTTTATTCTATCAGTGGCTCTGCAGTTCACTGAGGAAGATGACTTTTACCTAAAAGCTATTCGCTACCGGCAGTTAGCTTTTAGCTTCAAACTGAGCACCTTCGGTCCGTTTACATGAATACTCAAAATAATGGAGCGAAGCGAGTCGTAGCTCTGTGAAAATGTGAAATTTGCTCATTCCCTTGACACCCGAAACCTTATTTCCTATTATCCACACAAAGAAATGGAGGCTGAATATTTTCCAGTTTTATCAAACACTTATTTTCAAATCTTTATCAGGAGCTAATCATCATGAGTAATAAAAAAGTTGCTGTTATTCTATCCGGATGCGGTGTATACGATGGTGCTGAAATTCACGAGTCTGTCGCTGCCCTGTACGCCCTTGAGAATCATAATCTGGAGGCAGTTTGTGTTGCTCCGGACGTTGAGCAGATGCATGTTATTAATCACCTGGCCGGTCAACCGGCTGAAGGCGAGAAGCGAAATGTCCTGGTCGAATCCGCTCGTATCGCCAGGGGAAACATTAAGGCTTTAACCCCTGGTATTGTCGACGAGGTGGATGCAGTCATGTTACCCGGTGGATTTGGAGCCGCAAAAAATCTTTCCAGTTACGCTGTAGATGGACCGGATATGCAGGTCAATCCGGCAGTGGCAGAGACCTTAAAAAAAGCAAACCAGTCCGGAAAGCCAATTGTGGCCCTGTGCATTGCACCGGTGATTTTATCGGCCCTGTTTAAAGACAACTCCCCTAAACTGACACTGGGCGCTGATACCGAACACTCTCAGAATTTGGAGAAAATGGGCAGCAAGCATCAGGTGACCGGTCATGAAGAGGTGGTTGTGGATGAAACCCTGAAACTGATAACGGCTCCCTGCTACATGCTGGATGCCAGTGTTGGGCAGATTATTCGAGGTGCTGAGGCTGCTGTCGTCAAGCTGGAGCAAATGCTGTAACCACCGGGTTAAAAGTATTTATGGGGTTGGATCAAGGTTACAAGTTGTGGGGAACACCTGTTCCAGCCCGACTCTCTCGATTTCATCACTGTGATTCCTAGCAGATCAACGCTGTATTGACGCCCTCAGTTTTACCTTTTTTCATCCTGTGTTATCTTTATTCGATTATGGATACTAAAACGATCGAAATTCCCATCAGTGCACGTTATATGGTTTTGTCAGCCCTGGGTTTCGCCCTGATGGGAGCCTGTGTCAAGGCAGCCAGTTATGACGGTATTCCTGTCCTGGAAATTGTTGCGGTAAGGGCATTGGTTTCATCTTGTATCAGTTATCTGGACGTCAGACGAAAAAACATCAGTATTTGGGGACACAACAAGTTCTTGCTGGTGGCGCGGGGACTTACCGGAACCCTGGCTCTGATGTGCGTATTCTATGCAGTGACAGCCCTTCCACTGGCGGAGGCGACCCTGATACAGTACCTGAATCCTCTATTTACAGCCTTACTGGCCTTTGCATTCCTGAAAGAGGTTATCCAGCGTTCGACAGTCATAAGCATCATTCTCAGTTTGATTGGACTGCTGGTCATGGTCAATCCCGATATTCTCCTCGGCAATTTCATGATCAGTGTCGGAGCGCTTCCCCTGGCGGGAGTCATTGCAGCCCTGCTGGGAGCCCTGGGCAGCGCTGTTGCCTATGTTTTTGTAAGACGTCTCAGCGAGACCGAGGATCCCTCGGTAATAATTTTCTACTTCCCCATTATTGCCCTGCCTGTTTCTGTTTTGCTTCTGGGAGACGACTTCGTCATGCCATCAAGTAGCACATGGATATGGCTGATATTGGTGGGGATTTTTACACAGGTTGGTCAAATAGGATTGACCAAGGCCATGCAAACAGAAAAAGCAGGGAAGGCAATGGCCTACTCATACGTGCAGATAGTTTTCTCAGCCCTGCTCGGATGGTTCCTTTTTGATGAAATCCCTACCCTGGTGACACTGCTGGGCGCTTTGTTTATAATCAGTGGGGCTTTGATAAACCTGCGACATCGCAAATGAATGCAATAAAAAACGGGGTAGTACCCGTCTGCACTATATAAAAAAATGACTTTTTCAGGCAACGAATGATAGGGCGACTTTGCGTCAATGTCATTAGCCTGGTTGATGGGCAACAAGTTGCCCATCCTACATCTTGCCAAAAGATCATTGAATAGCAGATATTAACAATTTATAACCAGCTACGTTGCATAAAATGTAGGGTGGGTTAAGGAGTGTAACGACGAACCCACCAACAGGATTCTTGCGTGATATCTATTGATCCAATCGATGGGCAACAAGTTGTCCATCCTGCAACTGATCGTTGAAAGCCGACAGCATTCCTTTCTGCAATTTAAGAAATGCAACCCGTTGCACAACAACCTAAATAATGTCCGTTAAGGCGATATATGGAGATGATTTAAATGGAGCATCTAAAATTAAAAAAAAGAGGTCTAAAGACAGACCCTGCGGTAATTTTAGCAGGATTTGGTACCACTGTGGCATCCCAGGGGATTTACGAAAAAATCGGAAGTATGCTGCAAACTGAATTCAAAGATACCAGGTTTACCTGGGCTTATACGTCTGAAATAATCCGGGAAAAGAAAGACATCCCGGGCATTTATGAGTCGATTGCCCAGCTTGAAAAGGAAGGGTTTCGAAAAATGATTGTTCAACCTCTTCATCTGTTTCCAGCTACTGAATATCGAGTGTTGGAGTCAGTCTGCAACAGCTTTGCTGATTTGCGGGTCATTATGGGAGAAACCCTGGGTCATCGCTGGCCTTACATTGAAAAACTGTTTGAGATTGTTTCGGTTGACTTTCTAACCGCGGATCAGGGGTTAAACCTGGTCATTGCCCATGGATCTCCCCTGGCCGCCGAACCGGCAAATGTTATCTACCAGGGGTTGGATCTCTATTGTGAGAAAATGTGGGATAACTTATTGTTTGCCACGGTTGACGGACTCCCGACAATCGAAATGATGCTCCGGCAACTTGAACGTAATAATCTGTCTGCCACTTTCCCCAAAGCACGAATTTTTCCTTTTATGGTGACATCGGGCAAACATGTAAAGGAAGACCTGCTGGTTGACGATGGTTGCCTTAAACAAAAACTGGAAGAGTTGGGATTTGAAGTCGATACACCTGTCCATCAATCCAACGGTGAATCGATTCCCAAAGCACTGGGATATTATGATGATATTATCTCCTTGTTGGTAGAGAGATTAAGAAGGAGCCTGGATCTGCTGATCTATTATTAAAATCTACCGGCATCAGGCAGGACCAAAACCAGCCCTGCCTTTCCCCGGTTATGCCTTGTCAACTTAATCTAATCTCCTGTTAACGCTTCAGATTGTGACTCGTTTCTCACTCAATCTCACCCTGTTCGTTACATATTTGTTTTGCTAAGCATGCTATTGCAAAACAACAGCCCAGCCTGCTCCATATATATAAAGTGCTGGATAGCATCTTTCACCATATTACTCCTCTTTTTACGAACCGGAAAAAATCTTATTTCGTCTACTTCTTAAAAAATTGAGGAATGAAATAAGTAAAATAAGACGTTTATTAAGTCTAATGCAGGCTTAGTTGCGAGCCTGAAGTCATTGCAGCGAACCGACTTAAGGTCCGGTCAAATCGTAAGATAGTTGAGGTTAGGTGTTCGTTATAATTACTCAAGTTTCGCACCTGTTTTTGCAGGAGATGATTTATATGGTGTAAAACCACCATCAGCTATTCAGTTAAAAGCACTTGGCTATTAGCGATCAGCTGCCAGCTTTGATACGACTCGCTTCGCTCCATTATTTTGCGTATTAATATAAACGGACCGAAGGTGCTCAGTTTAAAGCTAAAAGCTACCTGCCGGTAGCGAATAGCTTTTAGGTAAAAGTCATCGTCCTCAGTGAACT